>JAHAZJ010000110.1 GCA_018385315.1 Treponema sp.
CGATGCTATAAAGGAGCTTGAAGAAAATGAAAACAACTGAGTATGCGAACTCCTTGTTTGAACAGCCTTGGTGGCTTGATATTGTAGCACCAGGACATTGGAGTGAAGTTATCGTTAGGGATGATAAAGAAAATATTATTGGACGAATGGCTTTCGTTTTTAACGGTCATAAACTTTATATTCCACAGCTTACTCAAAATATAGGTATATGGATTTCACCTGAGTTTGAAAATGATTATGGAAAGAAAAAAAAGATTATAAATGATATTTTTGCACAATTAAAGAAGTATAAAAAAGCAGACATAGCGTTAAATCCCGAAAATGATTATGTACTCCCATTTAGATGGATGGGATTTACTATTACTCCTTCATTTACATATCGCTTGGAAAATATTGAAAATTTGGATGAATTGTATAATTCTTTTAATAAACTTGCTAAGAAGAATATTAAATCTGCAAAAAATAAGGTTATTATTTCTAATGAAGTAAAAATTGATCATCTTTTGACAATGCTAGATAAAACTTTTGCAGTTCAAAAAAGAAAAAATCCAATGGATAAAGATCTGATAAAAAGGATTATAGATTATTGTGAATCTAAGGGACATGGATATTATTCAGAAGCTGTTGACAAAGATGGTAATATACATTCCTGCGCTTACTTTGTATATGATGAAAAGACTTGTTACTATTTATTAGGTGCAACTGATTCTAAATTTAGAAGCAGTGGAGCACAAAGTCTTATTATTTGGGATGGTTTACAGTTTGCTTCCATTCATTCTAAGGTGTTTGATTTTGAAGGTTCCATGGTTGAAGGAATAGAAAACTTTTTCAGACAATTTGGAGGGAAATGTGTCCCATATTATGTCGTTCGTAAAGGAAGTTTTATGGATGATATAAAAGAAAGCTTAAAGCCTAGAATAAAAAAATTGATAGGATATAAGATATGAGTGAAATAAAGAAAATTTGCCATTTTACAAGTGCACATGAAGCTTTAGATGACAGAATATTTTTAAAAGAGTGTGTTTCTCTTAGAAAAGCCGGCTATGATGTTTATATTGTTGCAAAGGGTGATGATTCTATAAGAGATGGTGTAACGATTAAAGGATGCGGTTCTTCCAAAAACAAGTTACAGCGTCTATTCTTTTTTGCAAAACATGTTTATAAAATTGCAAAAAGCCTTGATTGTGATGTTTACCATTTTCACGATCCTGAATTACTTCCTTATGGTATTAAATTAAAGAAACTGGGTAAGAAAGTTATTTTTGACAGTCACGAAGATGTTCCGGCTCAGATTCTTGATAAAGAATGGATTCCATCTCTTTTTAGAAAGATTGTTTCAAAACTGTATAAAAAATATGAGTCAAAAGCTGTTAGAATGTTAGATGCTGTTGTTGTCTCAACTCCACATATTGCAGAACAGTTTGAAGGTCGAACTGGAAAAATTGTTGTAATACATAATTATCCAAAATTAGATGATATCGTTTTCCATGAAAAAAAATTTGAACAAAGAGAGCGAATTGCATGCTATGCAGGTGGTATTAATGAACTGCGTGGAGAAAAAGTAATGCTTGATTCTATGAAGAATGTTGATGCCACTCTAATTTTAGCAGGTGATCATGATAAATCTACACTTGAAAATGGAATTGGAAAAGTATTATATACCGGGAAATTAAATAGAAAAGAAGTGAATGAATTGTATGGTAAAGCTCGGTTAGGTCTTGTTATTCTTTTGCCTGCTCATAATTATGTTGAAAGTTTGCCGATAAAAATGTTTGAATATATGGCTGCAGGACTACCTTTCATTGCGTCGGATTTTCCATTATGGGAAAAAATAGTTGAAGAAAATAATTGTGGGATATGTGTAAATCCACGAGATACAAATGCCGTAAGTGAAGCTTGTAGATTTTTACTTGATAATCCTGAAAAAGGACAAGAAATGGGGTGTAAAGGTCGAGAACTTGTAATGAAAAAATATAATTGGAATGTAGAAGAAGAGAAACTTCTTGAATTCTATAAAAACCTGGAGATATAAATGCACATTCTGACAGTAATCGGAGCTCGCCCACAATTCATTAAGGCGGCTGTTTTATCGCGTTACCTTCGTGACAATCCTTCACTTGGTATTAAAGAAACTCTTGTTCATACTGGCCAGCATTATGACCAGAACATGAGTGATGTGTTTTTTAAAGAAATGGATATTCCTCAGCCCGATGTAAATTTACATTTGGGTAGTGGTACTCATGGAAAAATGACTGGTGCAATGCTTGCCGGAATTGAAGAACTTTTACTTGAGAAAAATCCTGATGCCTTGCTTGTTTATGGTGATACAAATTCAACTCTTGCAGGTGCTCTTGCAGCAAGTAAACTTCTTATTCCTGTAATTCATGTTGAGGCTGGATTGCGTTCATTTATGATGGCTATGCCGGAAGAACAGAACAGGCGTTGTGCAGACCATCTTTCTACCTATCTATTTTGTCCGACACAAACTGCAGTCAAAAACCTTACAGCAGAAGGAATCGCAGATTGCGGGACTGGAACAAAACCTACTGCTGATAAAAAACGAGTATGCATGACTGGAGATATCATGTATGAAGCAAGTTTGTACTATCGCGCTCATAATAATGTAAAAGTACAGGATGAAGATAAGAATTGTATTCTTCTTACAATTCACAGACAGGAAAATACAGATAATGTGGAACGCTTGACTTCAATAGTTAATGCCATTAATGAACTAAAAGATGAACATTTTGTTTTTCCTGTACATCCTAGAACAAGGAAAATACTGGCACAGAACAATCTTGCTTTTGCAGAGCATGTAAAACTGATAGACCCTATTGGTTACTTTGAAATGATTGCCTATGAAGAAGCTTGTAAATGTGTGCTTACAGATAGTGGCGGAGTTCAGAAGGAAGCTTTCTTCTTTGAAAAACCTTGTATTACAATGCGAGATTCTACCGAATGGGTTGAACTTGTAGATAATGGCTGGAATACACTTGTTGGGGCTGATTCAAAGAAAATCATTTCTGCTGTTAAAAATATTAATAAACCAACAAAAGTACCTGCCCTTTACGGAAAAGGGGAATGTGCAAAATTAATTGTAGAAGAATTGTTGAAGTGAAGACTTTAGTATATTTATATTATTGTTGAGAATAGAAAAAATGGGTATAATTTATTTATGAATATGAATAATAAGTCTAAACTCCATAGAATAAAGGTGTCTGGCTATAAATCTATAGGGAATGGAAAGAACTCTATCGATTTAAATCTTTCAAATATAAATATTATCATAGGGCCGAATGGCGCTGGGAAAAGTAATATTGTTTCATTTTTTAAAATGTTAAACAATATGATGACAGGTGCTTTTCAAACTTATGTAGGTAAAAATGGCTCTGCAGAAAATTTATTGTATTTTGGATCAAAAACTACTCCTGTAATAAATGCAAGTCTTGAATTTAAAAATGAAAGGAATACAGATATATATGAAATTGTGCTTGGGAAAGCTGTTCAGGATTCTTTGATTTTTATGTCAGAAGCTGTCACTTGGAATGGAAGACGTTTTGAATTGGCAAGCGGGCAAAAAGAAACCTATTTATTATCAAATGAACTAAAACATTCAAGTGAAAAGATTGTAAGGTCTATCCTGTCTAATTGTAGAACTTTTCAATTCCACGACACCTCTACTTCTGCCTATATTAGAGGAGCTACAAGAGTTGATAACAATTGTTTCTTAATGAGTGATGGTGGAAATATAGCTGCGTATTTATATATGCTTAAGAATAAATCTGAAGAATATAAAAAGTACTATAATCGTATTGTTGAAAAAATTCATTTCGTAATACCTCAGTTTTCTGACTTTATTCTTGAGCCACAGGTTCTTAATGAAGAGTATATTAAACTCCAATGGAAATCTACAGATGGAATTGAATATCCTTTTGGTCCAGAACAATTCTCTGATGGTTCTATTCGTTTCATTGCTCTTGCAACTTTGTTTCTTCAGCCACCTGAATTGTTACCATCTGTAATTATTATTGATGAACCTGAACTTGGACTTCATCCTTTGGCAATCGATATTCTTGCTTCTATGATAAAGACGGCTTCTCTTCATTCTCAGGTAATTGTTGCAACTCAATCAGCTCGATTAATTGATAGTTTTGAAGCATCAACTATTATTGTTGCAGAATATGATAAAAAAGAAAAATGCAGTACTTTTAAGCATCTCGATGAGGATGAATTAAAAGTTTGGTTAGAGGATTACAGTATTTCTGAATTATGGGAAAAGAATGTTCTTGGGGGGCAACCATGAAACGAATATATGTTGTAACCGAAGGACAATCTGAAACAAATTTTGTTAACAAGGTGCTTTCTCCTTTTTTTCTAACATTAAATAAAATTCTTATACCTACTACAGTACTTACAAAGGCAGATGAAAACAAAGGGAAAATGTACAAGGGTGGTCTTTTAAATTATGCAAAAGCAAAGAACACAATTGAAAAAGACTTGGCCTATATAAAGGATGAGAATGTTTTTGTAACTACAATGTTTGATTTATATGCCTTGCCAAAAGATACTCCGGGAAAAAATGAAGCAGATAAAGTTTTAGATCCTTATCAACAGGTTTCGTGTATTGAGAATGCAATGATTGCTTCTGAAAAATTAAGTAAACCAGTCTACCATCCATATATACAATTACATGAATTTGAAGCATTGCTGTTTTCTGATTTGAATCTTCTGGCAGAACAATATTTCGAATATGATATACAACCATTAAGAGATTGTCTTTGTAAAAAAAGAAATCCAGAATTGATAAATGATGGTGTAAATACAGCTCCTTCTAAACGAATAATTAATTGTATTCCAAATTATGATAAAGCGACGGACGGGGTTTCTGTTTTGGAAAAAATTGGGATAAATAATTTGTGCCAAAGTTGTAAACATTTTTCAGAATGGATTGATTGGATGAAATCATTATAAAGAGGAATAATAACAGATGCATATATTAATTCTTAACCATTATGCAGGCTCTCCAAGTTATGGTATGGAATTCAGACCCTACTATCTTGCGCAGGAATGGTTAAAACTTGGACACCAGGTAACTATTGTGGCTGCCAATAATTCCCATATTCGTCGTATAAACTCTGAACCAAAGGGGAATATCTGGGAAGAGAACGTCGACGGAATTCGTTATATCTGGTTAAAGAGCAGACCGTATGCTGGTAACGGAGTAGGTCGCATGTTGAATATGCTGGACTATATTCGTGGGCTTTACAAAAATATGAAAGGTCTTGCTGCTCTAAAACCAGATGTTGTTGTTGCTTCTTCTACTTATCCTCTTGATAATTATCCGGCTTATAAGCTTGCAAAAAAAACAGGTGCTCAGTTTATTTATGAAGTGCATGACTTATGGCCGCTAAGTCCTCAGAAACTAGGTGGATATTCAAAATGGCATCCTTTTATTGTAGTTATGCAGGTTGCAGAAAACTTTGCTTATAAGCATGTAGATAAGGTAGTGTCAATTTTGCCTTGTGCAGAAGAACATATGAAAGAACATGGGCTTGCTGATGGAAAATTTTATAATGTACCAAATGGTATTTATTTACCTGAAGTTCAAAATGCAGAACCGTTATCAGAAGAATTTGTAAATCAATTACCAAAAGATAAAAAAATAATTGGTTATTGTGGAACACTTGGTCGTGCAAATGCACTTCACAATCTGGTTGAAGTTGCAAGAATGGTAAAAGATAGTAACCCTGATTTGTTCTTTGCAATTGTTGGAAAAGGACCGGAAAAAGATAATCTTAATGCTCTAATTAAGAAATATTGTTTAGATAACATCAGAATTTATGACGCAATTCCAAAACCTCAGGTACAATCATTTTTACAACTCTCTATTATTATTATTATTATTTGGAGCGATTCTGATTTATACAAATATGGTATTTCTCCAAATAAGATTTTTGATTATATGTATGCCGGAAAACCTGTTCTGCAATCAGTTAGGGCCGGAAATGATATTCCACGTGATTCTGGTTGTGGTATTACTTGTGATACAAAACCAGAAGAAATTGCCCAAACCCTAAAGAAAATGCTTGCCTTGCCACAAGCAGAACGAGATGAAATGGGTAAAAAGGGGCATGATTATGTTATGCAAAATCATACCTATGAAGTTTTGGCAAAAAGATTTTTGGAAGCTATAGAACATAAATAAATAAACTTAAAAATGGATTTGGAGGCCACATCATGTGGAAAGTTCAACTTTTTAAATTAAATTTCGACGGTCAGGAACAGGAAGCTGTAAAGGAAGTTCTTGATTCTGCCTGGATAACAATGGGACAGAAGACTCTGGATTTTGAATCGGAGTTTACAAAATATCTTGGAGAAGGAGTAAAGGGACTTGCTGTTTCTAACGGAACTGCAGCTTTGCATATGGCTGTTCTTGCTCTGGGAATTGGACCTGGGGACGAAGTTATTACACCTTCTTTGACCTTTATTGCAGACCAGAATGTTGTAACAATGGCTGGTGCAAAAAATGTTCTTGCCGATATTACATCCGATGATGACTGGAGTATGGATCCTGCAGATATTGAAAAACGCATTACTCCTAAAACAAAAGCTGTGCTCATTGTTCACTATGCTGGCTTTGCCTGTGATATGGATGCAATCTGCCAGATTTGTAAAAGGCATAATTTGTATCTTATAGAAGACTGTGCCCACACTCCTGGTAGTGATTACAAAGGTCAGGCACTTGGAACCTTTGGTGATATTTCTTGCTTTAGTTTCTTTACAAATAAAAATCTTTCTGTTGGCGAAGGCGGAATGGTTGTTACCAAGTCTGATGAACTCCTTGAAAAACTTAGAGGCCTCCGTTCTCATGGCATGACAGTTCCTAGTTTTGACCGCTTTAAGGGCCGTGCAATTACTTATGATGTTTCTATGGCTGGTTTGAACTACCGTATTGACGAAATGCGTTCTGCTCTTGGTCTTGTACAGCTTAAAAAACTTGATGGTGCTAACGAGGCTAGAACAAAGCTTGTAAATCATTATTATGAACGCCTTGATGGTGTAAATGGAGTTAAAATTCCTTTTCGTCATTTTACACGCGGTAAACCAAATTTCCATATTATGCCGATTATGCTGGAAGATGGCATTGACCGTATTGCTGTAATAGAAAGCATGAAGGCCGACGAGGTTCAGACAAGCATTCACTATCCTGTAATCCAGAACTTTACAGGTTATAAGGGAATTGTGAACGAAACTCCAAAAGCACAGTATGCAAGCGAGCATGAATTAACTTTGCCATTGTATCCGACTATGACTTTGGAACAGGTTGATTTAGTTTGTGATGCTCTTATTAAAGCTCTTAAAGCACAGGGTAAATAAATGATTCGTTTTTTTGATATTCTTTTTTCGGGTATTGCTATTATCATCCTGCTGCCTTTTATGATTCCAATCATGATAGGTCTCAAACTTACTGGCGAGCATGATATTTTTTACAAGCAGACACGTATAGGAAAAGGCGGCAAACCTTTTGGTGTAATGAAGTTTGCAACAATGCTCAGAAATAGCCCTAATATGGCAGGCGGCGTTCTTACTCAAAAAGATGACCCTCGCATTTTGCCAATGGGTAAGTTTTTGCGTAAAACAAAAATTAATGAACTTCCTCAATTGCTTAATATCTTTATTGGCCAGATGAGTGTCATTGGACCTCGCCCTCAGGCAAAGGCTCATTACGATTTGTATTCAGATGAAGTAAAAGCAGCTGTTGATACAGTTGCACCTGGTCTTAGTGGACTTGGTTCTGTAGCATTCAGGGATGAAGAAGATATGCTTAATGCTGTTGAAGATAGGGATCATTTTCATGATACAGTTATTGCTCCATATAAAGGTGCTCTTGAAGTTTGGTTTGTACAACATCGTTCTGTAAATGTGTATTTTAAGCTTATCTGGCTTACAGTTCTTGCTGTGTTAAAACCTTCTTCAAAGGCCTGGAGAACAGCATTTAAAGATCTACCACCAGTTCCAACTGAATTGGATCAGTATATTTAATTTAGGAATTAATCATGCAAGACAACATTTTACCATTGATTGGACGCACTGCGCCATTGTTTGAAAAAGACATTTCTGTAAACGAAGCATATTTGAGTGAGATTGTTCGCAACTCCCGCTTTCTCGTAATCGGCGGAGCAGGTACAATTGGTTCTGCAATTTGCCGTGAACTTTTTGCCCGTAATCCAAAAGTTCTCCATGTTGTGGATATCAGCGAGAATAACATGGTTGAGCTAGTACGTGATATTC
>JAHAZJ010000063.1 GCA_018385315.1 Treponema sp.
GGCATGGAAGAACTTAAAAATGTACCGAATACAATTTCCGAAGCGTTCAAGGCTTTTGGAAATGCAGTAAATGTTGAGGTCGTAAGACGAATCGCAGAAAATCTTTTGGAGATAAAGTAATGGAAAAAACAATAAATATACGCCCTACCACCGGAGTTTATGCCACATATAAAAATATTCGATATGAACCTTGGACTGCCATCGCAGAATTCGTTGATAATGCAACACAAAGTTATTATGACCATGTCTCTGAACTTGAAAAACAGCAAAACTGGGAACATCTAAAAATAGAAATACAATATAAAAAAGATACTTATGGAAACTATGAACTCATTATAAAAGATAATGCCTTTGGAATGAATTTCAAAGATTTTCAAAGAGCGATTATTTTAGATAGTAAACCCAAAGTTGCAACGCGTTCTGAATTTGGAATGGGGTTGAAAACTTCTGCTTGCTGGTTTGGTAATAATTGGAGTGTTGAAACAGTAGAATTAAATTCAGGAAAAAAGTTTTTTGCACAAGTCGATGTGGAATCATTAAGCAAAACAAAGGATGAAGAAATAGAATTTACCGAAACAGAATGTGATTTACATGAACATGGAACGATAATACATATATGGAATTTAAACAGAAGTCTTGCAGGTCGTCAAATTCAGAAAACAAAAGACCAACTGAGAGGTATGTATAGGCGAGATCTGCAATCTGAGAAAATAAAGATTTCATATAATGATGAATATTTAACATATGAAACTCCGGAAATTTATAAGGAAGCATTACCCGGTGGAAATTTTAAAGAATGGAAAGAATCTTTAGATTTTGACATTTTTGATGAGCGAAAACAAAAATATCATGTAACAGGGTTTATGGCACTTCTCGAAACTGGAAGCACTTATGGAGCTGGCTTTACACTCTTACGACGAGGCCGGGTAATTATTGGTGGATATGAAAATTGTTATCGCCCAAAAGATGTTTTTAGTAGTTCAAATACCTATGTATATCAAAGACTTTTCGGAGAGTTAAATCTTGATAATTTTCCAGTTACACAAACGAAAGATTCATTTGATTGGTATAATAATGGGCTTGAAGAAAGTCTCATAAATAAACTTGTTGAAGTTACAAAAGATTATAAAAGAAAAGCAAGTGAATATAATAATACAAACAAAAAAAATCAGGGAAATCCAGTAAACATTGGAATTGACAATAAAACCCTTAGCGATTTTTCGAATGCAGGGGTAATCCAAAATGTCAATGTAAATCCTGTAGAAAATGATTCTTCACAAGCAGAAGAAAGAACCCAAATTAGTTTTGCCTCTGAATCGAAAGATAATTCTCTTTTCCCAGACATAGAAGAAATTCCTATTATCGGAAATGAAAACACAAAAATTTCTTTTGATATATCAGGACGAAAATATATCCTAAATTATTCAATAAACAAAGATGATTCTGAAAGTAAGTGGCTTGTTGTATCTCCACAAAAAGATAATAAAGATGCACTTGAGTTTGATGTAGACTGGAATATTGCACATCCATTTTTTAAGCATTATTTTGAAAATCAAGAAATATTTGATTCGATGAAAAAATTTGTTTTTGCATTAGTCCTTTCTGAAATTGAAGCAACTTATACATCTTCAAATGACAAGAAAATTGAACCATGGGATATTCGTGAAAAAATGAATGAAACTCTAAAAGCAGTGATTAGGAGCTGAAATTATGGAAGTAAACATAATTGAAATGAAATATGTAAATAAAAATTCTAACTCTTGGAATATTGAACTAGATGGATTTTATTCAGAACATATAAAGAAGTTTTTGTCGTTGACTGGAATCCCTGACGATGGTATTTCAACTATTTATTCTAATGCTGCAAAAACTTTAAGTTACTGTCCTAATCCCAAAAATAATTCTATACAGCAAGAAACTGGTATTGTAATTGGTAAAGTTCAGAGCGGTAAAACCTCTAATTTTATTTCGTTGATTTCATTAGCTTTCGATAATGGTTATGATATTGCAATTGTCCTTGGTGGTACAAAAAAGCCATTGTTAAAACAAAATTCTGATAGAATAAAAGAGTATTTTCATGATGTAAAAGATAATGTTTTTGTTCTCAACTCAAACGAAAATGCTGACCATTTGAATGAAGAAAATATAAGAGGTTTCCTTCGCAGAGAAAAGAAAGTCATTATAGTTGGATTAAAAAGCGTAAAACAGATAAACACTATAATGCAGATTTTTACGAACAACACATTGAAAGAAAGACCTGTTTTGATAATTGATGATGAAGGGGATGAATATTCATTAAATACAAAAGTAAAGCAAAAAAAAGAAAGTTCGACTTATTCGGCAATTTTGAATTTCAAAAATTCACTACAAAGGCATTGTTATGTTTCTGTAACTGCAACACCGCAAGCAAATCTGTTGATTAGCAAAATCGATGAGCTTTCACCAGATTTTGGTGTTCTTGTACCACCAGGAAACGGATATTGTGGACTTGATGTTTTTCATTCTGATGATAAATATACAATTACAATTCCAGAAAATGAGGAACCTTTGATTGAGGTCGGTATCCCTGCATCGCTCAAAAAATCTTTGGCAATGTTTTTTGTTGCATGTGCCATACAGAGCCACAGAACACATAGAAAAGACAAACTTTCAATGCTAATTCATATAAGTCAATTCAAGAAAGACCATGAATTGGAATATAAGAAAGTTCAAGAATTGATTAAAGAATGGGTTTTAAAAACAAGTGATAAGAAAGATGTTTCATATACATCTGTTTGTGAAATTATGAAAGATGCTCATTCTGAATATGCAAAAGGAAATGTCAGAGATTTTCCGACCTTCGAGGAAATTGAAGATGAAATAATTTTTGCTATAAATAACAGTCATGTACACAAGATAAATGGTGACAATACATTAAATGGTGAAGATGATTTTTATGAATACAATATTTATGTCGGCGGAACAATGCTCGGTCGTGGTTTGACGATAAAAGGCTTGTGTGTAACATATATAACAAGAACTGCAAAGAATGCATCCAATGTAGATACGGTTCAGCAAAGGGCAAGATGGTTTGGATATAAAACGAAATATCTTGATTTGTGTAGAATATTCGCCGTTTCCAAAATCTTAAATGAGTTCATGGATATTCGGGACCACGAAGAAGATTTATGGCAAACAATTGAAATGACTAATTCACAAGGTATTGAGTTTAAAAATATGCCTAGAATTTTTTCGTTAAGTGATACATTAAAACCGACGAGAAGTTCTGTCGCAGAAGTTGAATCTTACACCTTTTACAGTTGGAATAAGCAGAGAATTTTCCAAGATGATGAAGATTATGCTAGAAGCAATAAAAATATTCTTAATCAGTTTAGGGAAAATAATAAATCGAGATTACAAACTGTTTCACAACACTCTGGAGCTCCATTTATAATTCTCAGAGATGCTGACTATTTTTCTGTCTATTCGGAATTATTGGAAAAATTTATGTTCCCAGAGACATCTAAGCTAAATAAAGGGATACTGGCAAAACTTTATCAACTATTAAAAGATAAAAATCTTTCTCCAAATATTGATGTCATTTGGATGCGAGATGGAAAAACTTCAAGACACCCAGTAAACAAAGAAACAAAGATAATTTCAAATTATTTTGTTGGTAGGAACCCTAAAGATTTGTCAAAGCCAGCAAATTATGAAGGTGACGACACGCATTTTAATCGTCCAAATACAATGCAATTGCAAATTCATATGATTGAAGACAAAGAAACTGGATTTGTAAGTCCTACACTTGCGATTTATTTACCTAATGAGATTATTTCAAAATTGACGGGGCTTGTTGTTCAGAAGGAAGCTTAAAATGGAACTAGTAGATTTTTTTAAGGAAAACTTCGAGTCACTCTCAAATGTAACTGACTATAAAATAAAAGAATTTTCCAAGAACTTTTATGTCGGAATTGACAAAGACAGCGCTGTTGTAATTGTTATAAAATCAAATATTCAAAGTGGACGACCTTACAACATAAAAACTAAAGCCTTATCACTGGAATGTAATGCAAAAGTAACTTTTAGTTCTGGCACACAAGAAAATGTGCATATATTAAAGTGCCTATTACATAATAAAAAGGATAAAGAAATTTTTTTAGAGGTTGCAAAACTTTTCATTAGTGATAATTATTCAGATAACTATATTATTGAAACTTTTAATACTCTTCAGAATTTCTTTTCTAATGAAAAAGAATTATCAGATAACGAACTTACTGGATTTTACGCAGAACTATACACTATATATAAATTTCACGATTCATTAAAAATCGAACAATTTTGGCAAAGTCATGATAGAATGAAATTTGATTTTTCCTTTTCTGAAAAACTCAAGCTAGAAATAAAGGCAACTACAAAAGAAAACCGTATACATCATTTTTTACATGAACAGATAAATTCAACTTATTATGATATTTATGTTTTATCTTATCTGTTTCGGTATGATGACAAAGGTTTGTCACTATATGATTTGATAAAAATTTGTAAATCAATATTATCAAATTACAAAGAACTTTCGATGAGACTGAAATATATAGAAAGAAATACTAATATTGAACGATTAAAGGAACTTAAATATAATCAAATTTATACAGATGAACATATGCATATTTTTAGCGCAAAAGACATTCCTAAATTTGCAGAGCAAACTCCTTCTGGAGTGTCTAAAGCAGAATATGATTCTTCATTGGAAAATATAGATTTTGTAGATGTTGATAGTTTTATTAGAGAAGTTAAAAATTCTCTTTTTGGAGTCTGATTTCTATAAGAAAAAGAAAGGTCAGATTATTTTTGTGCATGAGACTGAAGTAAATGCACAGGCTAAGACTTTGGAGTAGGGCACAATGCACAAAATAAAAATCACCGCAATCCGAAAAGCAGATTACAAGGATTTGCAGCAAAAATACGAAAATCCCATTCAGCACACCTGTGATATTCAGGAAGGGCAGATCTTTATTGCAAACGGCTGGCAGCGTCCTGAAGGAATGTGCGAATCAGCATGGGAAAGCATTTCTCCATTTGTAATGACCTTGGCACACGGAGGTGAAAATATTTACGACGGCTGGATGAAGAATCCGAAATCAGCAATGATAAGCTGCAATGACGGATTCAGACCGGTCAGTTTTTTGATTGAAGTTATGGATGAAAAGCAGGAGTAAGATGTGAAAGACAATAAACTAAATCCCTTCGAAATAGACTTTGACTCATACATTCTCCAGAGAGAACCTGAAAAACAGGAAAACGGAAAGCTCTGGAATAAGCTGGAAACTGAAGGTTTGATTGTAGGGACTGGAGAGAACAAGAACAGAACTTATTCATTAAAAAAATAATAAGGAGACACATAAAAATGAAACTTTTAATCGTAATCGACATGCAGAATGATTTTATAGGCGGTTCCCTTGGAACAAAAGAAGCTGTGGTAATCGTACCGAATGTTGCAACTTTAAGCAATCCTGGTGTTGAATCATTTCTTCTATTGAATCCAGAAAATAGTAAATCCGAAAGAATTTCTATCACAAGAGTATTGGATTAATTTTGGATATGCATATAAAAATAAG
>JAHAZJ010000064.1 GCA_018385315.1 Treponema sp.
CAATGCAATAATCACTAATTTTGCACCAAAGGTCCTTGAACATGAGTAAACACAAAGAATATAGCAAAACATTTGGCATTTTCTATGATAACTTCCGCAGATGGTGCAGGGAAATGGCTGCAAGAGGGGATTTATCTGATCATCTGGAAGAACAGTTTCATCTATCAAGTTTAGATATCGAAAACAAAAAGTCGATTGTCTACACAGATGAAGAAATAAATCAGATTTCTCATTTTGCAATCAATTTAATTGCTTACATCAGCGGCTGGAGTCTGATTTCTATAAGAAAAAGAAAGGTCAGATTGAGACTGTAGTAAATACACAGGCTAAGACACTGGAATAGATATATAAAAGGGGTATATATGGCTTTATCTTACACATCAAATTATGTACGAGACATCAATCAGAAGTTATCAGTCAGCTATAAATATGGAGATGGTTTTCCTGTATTAAAAGAACTTATTCAAAATGCAGATGATGCAGGAGCTTCTGAATTAAGAATATACATAGTTGATGGTATAAGAGAAGCTAAGACATCTTTATTGAGACAACCTGCTATTATTATTTATAATGATGGCGAGTTTAAAGAAGAGCACTTAAACAATATTCTTACAATATCTGTTGATTCTAAAACAACAGATAAATCTAAAATAGGTCGTTACGGCCTTGGAATGAAGAGTATTTTTCATATTTGCGATGCTTTTATTTTTGCTATTTGTAAGAAGCCTGATTTTCCAGATATAAAAGTTGATTGTATTTCACCATGGGCTCCAAATGATAAGGATCATGACTACTTAAATTTTCCTACTGATGAAGAACGTCTATTGATTATCAAAAATATTCCTTTTGATTTAAAAAAAGAAAATGGCTTTGTATTGTATCTCCCTATACAAGAACCTGGAAAACAACATGTTATTCAAGAGCACAAAATCTCGAAGGATAAACCCTTTGGAATAATTGAAGATGTTCTTAATAACATAGGAACAACATTACCTTTATTATGTGAAGTATCTCCTTCTAAAACATTAAAAATAGTAAAATATTATGTATCCTTAAAGGATTGTAAAACAGTTACTGTAGATAATAAGAAAAAGATTATTGAAATTGATAATACAGCAAAGAAACGAAAAGAACACTATTGTGTTTATAATGCTGACATTTCTAATGAAACAATAAATAAATTTAAGGCTCTTACAGAAAATGAAAATTGGAATCAAAGAGAAGAAAAGAAAGATGTAAAGCCTGAGATTACTTTTGAATTAATTCGTAATGAGAATGATAAAAAGGAACTTAATTTTAAATACTGTGTTTACTTACCAATGGAAGAACCAAAAATATCACCGGTAAAAGTAAATACAAGAAATGGTTTTACAGTTCTTGTACATGGAAATTTTGCGATAGATTCAGGTCGTCGCGGTTTTATAGGTTTTTCAACTCTATTGAATAAACAAGAAGATACTGTAATTGAAGGAACTGAATCTTTACAGATAATGTGGAACAAAATTTTAGCGCAGGAAATTATGTTTCCAGAATTTCCGAAATTTTTACAGAATTGTATTGATGAAGAATTATTAATTTGTAATAAGTCAACAGATGAAGTTTCAGAGTTTTTGAATACATTCAACAGTATACAATTTGGGGCAATTCCTTTTATAAATCAATACACTTGTACAAACTATTATTTTGGTAAAGTTGTAAAATTCAATAAAGGGAAAACTGAAGTTTCTTGGCAGTGTTTTGATAGTCATAAAAAAATAATTAAATTGCCTGAAGTTTCTGACTTTACTAAGGTTCTAGAAGTTCTGCCTTCGCTTGAAAAACAAGATTGTGTTTATATATCACATAATTATGATCAACATCAGGTTTTACCTAACGAATATGACCCAGATACTATAATAATTCAAAATATAATAAATAGTCTGACAGAAAAGGCTATAAAAGATGTAAATTATTGTAAATGGTTAAGGTCATTTCTCAGTCTTAATGAAAAAGCTTTTGTAAATAATGAGTCTCTTATTAAAGTTATCATTTTAATAATAAAGAGAAATCTCTTAAAATGTAGTTTATCAGATTTAACAGGCAATTCGAAAAATCTTGGCGAACTTCTTACATATATAAATAAACTTTCCGGTGTTTCTTGTAAGAAATTTTTTGCTGTTAACATAAAAGAAGAAAATAAGTGGTTTGATATTTGGAATGATAACCAAGAATTTGTTTTAGTACCTTCATTTTTAACGGTTGAAGAAAATTATATTTCTGATGACTATATATATCCGATATGTAATTATTTGGAAACTTCTAATTCTATACCTACAGATAATCACTATGATATTCTCCAGAGAATACTAGGTAAAAAAAGATTTGAAGAATCATTTCAGACTATTTCAGAAAACTTTAAATCGTTAGCACTATTTAAAATCCAGAATATTAAAATAACGAATAAGGAAGAATTTGTAACTAAAGAAAAATTAAACACATTAGTAGAACACGGTTTATTATTTTATTATTCTTCTGATTTTAAGGAAAATGCCCCAATAAAGTTATATGCAAAATTAATTGATTCATTAGATATATATTTTATTGCAAAGACTTCGTTTTTTAAGGATGAAGGAATCCTTTCTCCTAATGAAGAGCAGGCTCCTAATGAAGAACCAGCCATTTTAAAATCATTCCAGAAACAGGATTTTAAGAATATTGAATATGATAAGAAATTCTTGGCTGAGTTTCTTGAAAAAATGTTTGATTATACATTTCCAATATCTACAGAAGCTGCTCCTTTTTATCGATTCTTATTTAGCAATTGTAATAAAAAATTAAAAGACGAGACTATTTGTTTTAATAATAATGAAGAAGTCTGGAAAAGAATTTTCAAAGCCATAAAACCAGATACTATCTTTATTCCAGATAATCTTCAGGAACATACGAAGCGTCAGATTTTGGAAAATAAAGAAGTTTTGAATATTATTCCTTTAAATGCAGAATCTTGTTTGAAGGAATTGAATACGGCGTTTAATCTTTCATTTTTCAAAAATGATGAATACTTTTTAGATGAAAAGGTTCATGAAATTTTATTTAGACAATTTCAAAAATCGAATGAAGAGTTATACTTAAGAATACCTTTACAGTTTGATACTATAACAAAACAATATGTTGCTCCTAAAGATAATAACTGTTACTTGAATCTAAATGGAATAAAAATTCCAAATGGACTAAAACCTGATTTTTTCTTAATAGAACCTTCGTCAAATGATATCCTTCTTTCAAAACAAAAAGAATTCTTAGATAAATTGGAATATAAAAAGGCTTTTGAAAAGTTTGTAGCATTAGGAACAAAAGACAACATAGATATATATGAAGAGGCCTTCTCTATTCTTACAAAGATTGAAAACTATGAAGAGTTTTCGGATCCAAGCAACTGTAGTTGCGCTTTGGTAAAATGGATTCCATTACGAACTGGAGAAAAATGTTCTGCAAGACAAATAATTGCAGATAATATTTTTTCTGAGTCTATAACAAACTTCCTTACCTCAAACTTTGCTTTATATAACAAAGATGAACTAGCATTATCTGATGATAAGTTTATCAAAATGCAAGCAAAGAAAATGTTTCCTGATACCTATGAAAAACTTTTTGATTGTTTTGAAGAACCTTTTAGTGAGAAATTATTATTTAAAGTTCAATTTGATACATTTGAAGAATTTAATTCTGGTTGTAATATATTACGTAATTTTGAAACAGTTCCTGTTTATGGAGCACTTAGTAAATTATTAGATAATTGTAAATCTGATAATTCAAGAGAATTGCTTTTTAATTTATATAAAAAATTAGAAGTAAATAGTTCTTTAGAAGATCAAATAAAAGCTTTGGATAATTGTTTGGAATATGTTACATCGGTTCCTGTTACAAACTCATTGGAAAAAATATATATTAAACTCCTTGAAAAAGTTATAAAAATCCAAAGTAACGATTTTGATATAAGTAGATATAAATATCTAACTCAAAATAATCTTTGGAAATCTGCAGCAGAAATAGCAGCTACTGATGATCAGGATTATGATTCCTCGTATCTTTTGAAAAAAAGTATTTATGATTTATTAAAGACAAATGGGGTTATACATATAGAACAAGAACAACAAGAGACTATTTCGTCGGATTTGGAAGATACTATATCAGGAGATGCTTCTTTTGAGGAAATAGAAAAGACATTTTCTCCGTGGTTCCAATCAGAATCTCTAGAAAAACCAAAACTCATATATTTATTATTATTACTATTACAAGGAAACTTTTCTGAATATGTTTTGACAAAAGAAAAGAATATTACTGATTTTGATACTTTTATAAAAGAATATCAAAAGAAAACGGTTACAGATGATAAAAAATACTGGATAAATAATGTTTCAGAAGCAAACGTTTTTACTTCATTTAATCATTTTAAAACTATAGTACATATACCAAAAGGAACTGTAATTCCTTTGACAAACTTAATCAATGAAGAAATCCCTGTTCCGCAAGCTAATAGTGAAAATCCAGACACTCTCTACAGTGAGAATGCAGGAATTCCAATAATGCCTAGGAATATATTTCATTTAAGATTAAAGAAAATAACAAGCACAGTACAGGATTTGGATACTAAATTACAAGATTTAATTTTGTCTCAAGTATTACGATTTGCATTTTTGTTGTGGACCGCTGATGGTGAACTAGAGAAAAAAATGTTGTCTCAGTTCTTAAAGACAAATCAAAACACTGTAAATGCCACTGTATTATATATTTTTGATTCTTTATTTGACAAATTGAGTGGGATGGGGCTTAAATCTAATAAGGACTTTAAATCACTCTATACACAGTATTCTGAACTTTTCAATAGGCAAATATCACTTGAAAATACTAACTTTCAGAGTTATGAGGTAGATAAAAAAAATCAAATACAAACAAAAATAAATGACGACAAGAATAATTTAAATAAAGAGTTAAAAAACTTAATTCTTACAAATAAAGATGTTCAGAAAGATATACATGCAGCTGTAAAGTATCAAATAAAAAAGGATCAGTATTCTGTTTCAAGAATTTTATATGAATTATTACAAAACGCAGATGATGCTGTTTGTGATATTTCAGATGACCCAAGATTTAAGGATAGAAGAAGTTTTTCTGTTATTGTTTCTGATAAAACGTTTGTTGTAAGTCATTATGGAAGACGCATAAACGAAACACCTACTGGTTCTGGTAACTCAGATAAATACCAATATGACTTGAAAAACATGCTAGTCCTTAATGCTTCTGACAAAGATGATGGTGATACGGGGCAATTTGGTTTGGGTTTTAAAAGTATATATATTGCTTCTAATGAACCAACAATAAGAAGTGGTGAATTACAATTCAAAATTATTGCAGCATTATATCCTAAAAAAGTTGATACGGAAGTGAAACTTAATGATTTTGAAACGAGAATTGAGTTTAATCTTACTGAAGACAATTATTCTGTTTCCGATGTACTGGCAGATTTTTCAAGAACGGCAGCCATTCAACCTTTATTGTGCAGAGGTATAAATGAAATCTCAATTCAAATGAATTCAGATGGTGTTGAAAGAAGAAATACTTATTGTGTAAAGGTTCTAAAAGAAATCTTAAATACTTCTTTTGGAAAAATAGAATTAGTAAATCTAGATGGACAAAATTACTTTGTTATCGAAGGCAATAATAATCTTTATAAGATTATTATGAAGGAAACAGATAAGCAAGTTGATATATTTAAGTCTTCTTCTAAAGAAAACATGCCACGGATTTGGAATCTTGCTCCTTTTGCAGAATATGAAAATCTACCATTTATTATAAATGCAAATTTTGATTTAGACCCTGGAAGAACTTCATTATCAAAAGTAGATAATAAAAATAAGATTCTATTAGACAATATTTCTGATAGTATTTCTCAGCTCTTATGTAAGCTATATGAAGGAGATAATTATAATATTGGATTATTAGAATCTTTATTAAATGTATTTTTAATAACTACTAATTCTCCAGAACAATTATTTGCAGAATTTGCAAAAAGAATATTGAAATCTGTATCAGGCGAAAAGAACATTATACCAACCGGAACAAATAGGATTATTCCAGTTTGTGATACAATTTGTGCCATTACAGCAAATAATTTTGGTTTAAGACCAGATGACATTTCTTTTGTTACTGTATTAAATCTAATCCAAAAAATCTTTGGGGACCAGCGATATATTGTTTCAAATACTGTAAATGATGTTTTTGGAAAGAAATGGGTTATAATCGATTCGTATGTAAGTATACTGCAGTTTTTTAGCAAATTACATGACTCTGTATTAGACAATGAGTGCCTAAAAACATTCCTTGAGATTCTAAAGAATACAGACCATTCTGAGGATATAAACTGGAGTTTATTTAACATTAGAAATAAAGATGGAATTCCAAAACCAATTAATTCTTTTACATTTACATCTACAAAAAGTAATAAATTTGAAATTATCAGTGAAGAATATGATGATGATATAATTGAATATTTTAAACGCCAGGAATTTGCAAAGAATAATGTTATTTCTGAGAGAGAAAGTACTATTGCAATCCAGAGTGATAAAATAGCAATGCAGGATGAGTCTATTCAATCTTTAAGGTCTAAAGTTAATACTTTGGAGGAAGTAATAAAATCAAGAGATTTTGGAAATCTTGATACTCTTATAGATAATTATAATTTCACAGATGATTCTTCGTATAATCCAGATTTACCAAGATGTACTGTAATGGATGTTTACAACAAGTGGAAAGCAGCTGTAGATTCAAATACATGGAATTTAGAAAAACAAGATTACTATAATAGAGTTTTCCCAACTTCATTAGCAGATACCAATTCAAGAAAAAAGTCTCTAGCTATTTCTACAGATTTCTTTGAGAATTATACGGAAGAAAGAAAAACTATGCCGGAATCTTGGTGTACTCTTTTTATGCTTGGATCACTTCAGTCTATCAATTATTATGGTGAACAAAGAACAGAAGTGTCGCGTAAAGAAAAAATGGAAAGTATGTCAGGCTTAATAAAAGAGTTTTCTGACGGAGAAACGCTTGATAAATTATATGACCACTATCTTGATTCTCATACAACAGATGAAGATGATTTATTAGAGTTTGAAAGTTTGTTAAGAGTTTATAAATTTAGGCGCCAATTTATTGATGTCTGGTCTAAATTTCATGGATTACAATATTCAAAAGACATTTCAAAAGAAAGTTTAGTAAACGCTTCGGCTTCAGCAGAAACTACTGGAAAAGCATTAAAAGATTATTGTTCAAAGAAGACACTAAAATTTGGAATATCGTTGATTGTAAGAGAATTGTTGGATTCAGATTTTTACGGAACAACAGAAGAAGAAAGAGACAAAGCATTTGATATCTTAAATAAATTTACGTATATGCCTCATGCCTATTTGAGAAGAATTGTGTTTAATGATTGGGGTGAACGAGTACCGGAAACCACGTCAGAAGCTATACATTATGCGATCTTAGATGCACTCCGAGCAGAAGCTTTAAGTGAAGAGGAAATAAGAGCTTTTATGAAATGTCATGATTTGCCATTCTTAATTTTTGGAGAAAAGAAATGATTCAAGAAAATGATAAAGTAAAACATGCTACCTTAGGTATAGGTAGTGTAGATAGTGTAAAACAGGGCTTTGCAATTGTAACTTTTGAAAATGAAGAAACAAGAAAATGTCCTTTTGATGAACTTGAAGTTTTAAAAGATATATACTCTGAATTAAAGGATGCCAACAAATCGAATCCTGATGAAGTAATTGCTAAAACACAATCAGCTATTATACAAACTATAAACAATAAATGGGGTGTTTTTTCCCGCTCAAACATTGATTTACTGCCACACCAATTATGGGTATGTAATCAAGTATTGAAAGAGTGGCCTGTTCGTTATCTGGTTGCTGACGATGTTGGTTTAGGAAAAACAATTGAAGCTGGTTTAATGATATGGAGTTTAATTTCCAGTAAAAAAGCACATCGTATATTAATACTTACACCAGCTCCACTTACTTTCCAATGGCAAGAACGTTTGATTAATATGTTTGATCTAACTTTTGACGTTTTTACTACTGAACAAGAAAATTCAAAAGTCAATTATTGGAAAGGACATTCCCATGTTATTGCTTCATTTCCCACATTAGCAATGGATAATGAACAACGTAGAAGTCAAATCTTAGAAAGCGAACCATGGGATTTAGTAATTGTAGATGAAGCTCACCATATGAATGCAACAGAACGCCAGGGAAAAACTCTGCAATATCAGTTTTTTGAAGAGTTGGAGCAGGCTGGCAAAGTAATATCTACAATCTTATTTACAGGAACTCCGCATCGAGGATTTGATTTTGGATTCTTTTCTTTAATGAAATTAGTAAATCCTAATGTATTTGATCCTAAGGGAGATTATTCTACGCAGTTTTCTGAATTATCAAAGTATTTTATCAGAAACAATAAACAAAACACAGTTGATATGGACGGCAACAAGTTATTCAAACCTATACATCAGCATCCACAGTCATTTTCATACACAAATAAAGAAGCCTTGTTTTATGAAGAGCTTTCTGACTTCATAGAAGAAGGAAAAGCTTATGCTCTTTCAAAATCAGGAACAGTTGTAAACAGTATTCAACTTGTTTTAATTGCATTACAAAAACTAGCTTCAAGTTCGATAGCAGCTGTAACTTCTGCACTTGAAACAAGAAAACGAAATCTTCTTGCTATTCGTGATAATAAATTAAAAGAAGTTGATGTTAGCTATAAAGAATTGTACGAGGCTCTTCATGGTGAAAATGATGAGGACTTGGATGAAGAAGAAAGTGCGATATTAAGAGAGTTTGAAAAAGTATGTAAAAAAGATACTTTCCAATTAATGGAAAATGAGATTTCTAATCTCATATCCTTGATTGATTTAGGCAAGCAGATAACACATGAAAGCCGAATTGACCAAATTATAAAAATTGTTGAGGATGACTATCCAAATAAAAATGTTCTTTTCTTTACAGAATATAAAAAGACACAAAGTCTTTTAATGTCTGAATTGATGAAAAAATGGGGGCTAGATTGCGTAACATTTATTAATGGAGATGAAGCTCTTCCAGATGTTATCATGCCAGATGGTTCTAAAAAAGATTTCTCAATAAAAAGAACAGATGCTGCTGAGAAGTTCAATGAAAGTCATGTCAGGTTTTTAATTTCTACAGAAGCTGCAGGTGAAGGTATCGACTTACAGAAAAATTGCCATGTTTTAATTCATGCAGATATTCCATGGAATCCTATGCGATTACATCAGCGGGTAGGACGAATTAATCGTTATGGTCAAAAACAAGATGTTGATGTAATAACTTTAAGAAATCCTGATACTGTTGAATCACAAATTTGGACAAAGCTTGAATTAAAGATTATGAACATAACAAAAGCTTTCTCTGCTGGTATGTCTGACCCTGACGACATGATGATGCTTGTATTAGGTATGCAGAAGAATAAATTTTATGATGATTTGTATTCCGAAGGATTTTCTGCAGCGAGAAAAGGAAATGTTTCTTCTTGGTTTGATTCTCGAGAAAAAACCTTTGGTGGAGAACAAGCTATATCATTAATTTCTAACATGGTAGGAAATGCTGCAAAATTCAATTTAGAAGGCCTTCCAGATGTTCCAAAATGTGACTTGAAAGACTTGAAAAATTTCTTTAAAAGGGCAATTAGTTTACAGGGTAAACGCCTGACAATTAATGAGGACAAATATTCATTTATCACACCTATGGAATGGTTTAATGAATATGGCATCAAACCTCGTTACGATAATTTAATCTTCAGAAGAAAACCAAAAGAAGGAGAGAGTGCAAAAGATATTTGTGGTGTTGGTCACATAGCCTTTGATAAGTGTCTTGATTTTGCAGATACATTACCTTCGTCTGCATGTTGTATCAAAGGAAATGTTTCATATTTTATTTATAAGGCATTAAATCAAAAAAATTATTCTGGTGATAGAATTAATAAGGATTTAATTTTCTTAGCATTCGATTCTGCTAACAATACTGTTTCAGAAATGAAACTAGATGATGGATTAAAAATCATAAATACTGTTGATAAGAATGAAGCAGAAAATTTTGTCACGGAAGTTCCTGATTCTGTGCGAAATTTTGCAGAAGAAAGACTTAAAACATTTAATTATGATTTGCCATTACTCGAATTGGTTTACGCATTAAGTGGTGAAAAATAGTATGTCAAAAAAAATCAAAATCACCGCAATCCGAAAAGCAGATTACAAGGATTTGCAGCAGAAATACGAAAATCCCATTCAGCACGCATGTGATATTCAGGAAGGTCAGGTTTTTATTGCAAATGGCTGGCGGTGTCCTGAAGGAATGTGCGAATCAGCATGGGAAAGCATTTCTCCATTTGTGATGACATTGGCACACGGTGGTGAAAATATATACGACGGCTGGATGAAGAATCCTAAATCAGCAATGATAAGCTGCAATGATGGATTCAGACCAGTTAGTTTTTTGATTGAAGTGCTAGAAGAGGAAAAAAATAAAAACTATGAAAGAAGATAAAACAAACCCATTTGAACTAGACTTTGATTCATACATTCTCCAGAGTGAACCGGAACAACAGGAAAACGGAAAACTCTGGCAGACCGCTATCGGCTTACAGCAGGTAGACGGGCTTACTCCATCTAAATATCTTTATGAAACTGCAAAGCGGAACATTGATGGCGAAATCACTATTGAAGAAGCCAAACAGCTTATTGATTCTTATTATGAAACTCGACAGGGCAGAACACAAGAAGACGATGATGCAGAAGAAGCGGATAAAGTTTCTGTCCGCATTCGTGAAATTTTAGCAGAAAAGACTTTCAGCTTTACTCCTAATTTATTGCTTTCGATTCATAAACGGCTCTTTACAGGTGTTTTCTTCAAAGTAAAAGCAGGGCATTTCCGAGATTATAATATTTCAAAACGCGAATGGGTTCTTGATGGAGAATCTGTTTTATATGCTAATGCAGATATGATTCGGCAGACTCTTGATTATGATTTTAGCCAGGAAAAGGCTTTTGATTATTCTAAACTTTCTAGAGAAGAGTCTATAAAACATCTTACTCGCTTCATTGCAAATATCTGGCAGATTCATCCTTTTGGAGAGGGAAACACGAGAACTACCGCAGTCTTTACAATCAAATATCTGAACTCGCTTGGTTTTGATGTAAACAATGAGCCTTTTGAAAAGAACAGCTGGTATTTTAGAAATGCTCTTGTTCGTGCAAATTATACGAATATGAACAAAGGCATCTACATGAATACAGAATATCTGGAAAAGTTTTTCCGTAATTTGTTGCTGGGAGAATCTAATGAACTTAGGAACCGTTATTGCCATATAAAATACAATGAAAAAGTAGCGATAAACACTCCAAAAAGTAGCGATAAAACAGCGACAAAAGAAAAAAGTAGCGATATTATTTTGAATTATCTTAAAGAGAATGATTCAATCAACAATTCTACAGCGAGAGAAATTACAGGTCTTACAGCTCCTGCGGTTCGTAAAATCTTTAAGAAGCTGGAATCTGAAGGTTTGATTGTAGGGACTGGAGAGAATAAAAACAGAACTTATTCACTAAAAAGATAAATGGAGCAATAAAAAAGAAACTTTTAATCGTAATCGACATGCAGAATGATTTTATAGACGGTTCTCTTGGAACAAAAGAAGCAGTGGCAATCGTACCTAATGTTGCAACTTTAAGCAATCCTGGTGTTGAATCATTTCTTCTATTGAATCCAGAAAATAGTAAATCCGAAAGAATTTCTATCACAAGAGTATTGGATTAATTTTGGATATGCATATAAAAATAAG
>JAHAZJ010000111.1 GCA_018385315.1 Treponema sp.
AAACAATATAAACTATTAATATAAACGAATTAAGCATTAACGAAAAATGTTTCATTTTATTTTTATGTTCTGATAAATAATTAAGATGTGAATTATATTGATTAAGTTCTAAATTGTTTTCCTTAAATTTCAAATATTTTGTTTTCTCACTTATTTTCACAATAAAACTATATACAATACAAGAACAGAAAATAATAAACGAATTTAAATAAAAGGGTCCCACAAAATCACAAATTTGAATTAATGGAATATAGCGCCATTGTGTATAAACCGTAACACCATAATTAAAACCCAAAAATCCTTTTGTTTTAATAAACTCAAAAGCTGAAATAACTAACCATAAAAGCAGCCAATTATATATAATAGATTTTTTATCAATATATTTTAAGAATAAGAATAAAAAGATATATTCAACAAAATAAAGACAACAAATAAATATTAAACATTCTAAGCCATAATTTACAAGCCAATATGCATAACCAGAATAAAATAATAACCCAAACAAACCGCCATATAACCAAACAGACTTCATTGATGCTTTGTGAATTAAAAACAAAAGTGGTATATAATAAAACCAGGCTAAAAAACCAAAACCTTTATTATTAATAAAATTTGGATTTGCTAAAATAAAAAGTAATACCGAAACCAAAAGTAATGAGAAATTCTGAAAAAAATTATTTATGGGATTTTTTTTCATTAATATTTAAGTTCCACAAATTATCCTTTAATGATTGTCCTGCACGGAATGCAGCAACATAATGTGGTTCTACAGATAATGTTTCTCCTGTCTTAGGATTTCTTGCAATTGATCGTCCCTTGCGTAAACGAGGTTCAAAAGTTCCAAAACCTCTCAATTCAATTGTAGAACCATTTTCTAATGATTTTTTAACTTCCTGCAAAAAAGAATCAACAATAACTTGAATATCTTTTTTATCACAATCCGTATTTTTATAAATATTTTCAATAAGATTATTTTTAGTAATTTTATTTGCCATTTTTATTTCACTTTTTTTTATAATGATAAAAAAACCAGTTGAAGAAAACTTCAACTGGTTCTCCAAAATCTTTAGTATCCCAGATTATTAGTTTGCTGCATTGAATGTAGCATTAAAAAGACTCATCATACGAGACTTTTTGCGAGATACTGCATTTCTTGTCATAACACCCTTGCTACGAGCACTGTCAAGTTCTTTCTGAAGCTGTTTGTATTTGTCTTCAGCAAGTTTCTGATCTTTTGCATGAACAGCTTCTACAAACTGTTTTGCATAAGTCTTACATGTGCTTTTGATAGCTTTATTATGAAGTCTACGAACTTCGCTCTGTGCGTATCTTTTTTCTGCAGATGTCTGTTTTCCAGCCAATTGGAGACCCCCAAAAAATATTTAGTTAACTGACAAACATATTAACAAAAACTAATTTTAATGTCAATGTTAGTTATTTGAGATTATCCAAATATGTATTATATTGACATCATCTATCCTTATCATTATTATATTTTATACGAATATTCGAATTGGAGGCACTAAATGGCTGGAGCTAGTAAAAACTCTCGTACAACTGTTGCAACACAAAAATTCATTTGCCCTGACTGTGGTGGCGAAATCATAATGAAAACAATGATTGAAAATGGCAGACTTAAGAATCAGGCAGAATGCCAGAAATGTAAACGTGTTGAAAGACGTCCAAAAGATTTCAAATAATATTTGATATCTTTATAAAAAAAATGTGTGGATTCTAGAACCACACATTTTTTTTTACATTTTTTATTTTACAATGTTATATTTTATTGAAAAATAAAATCACTAATTTTTTTTGTTATTTCACTTAATGGTTCAAATAATTTCTTACATTCACCAAGACATACAGTAAAAGCCGAACCATAATTTTTTTCATAAATCCGGCGGTCTAAAACAACTACTACGCCACGATCATCACTACGACGAATCAATCTGCCTATCCCTTGTCTAAACTTAATAATTGCTTCTGGAACACTTAATTCAAAAAAAGGAATTCCTCCTCTCTTTTCAATAGCTTCAGACCGTGCAACAAATACTGGATCATTTGGAACTGTAAAAGGCAATTTTACAATAATTACCTGGGAAAGAGATTCTCCGGGAATATCAACACCTTGCCAGAAAGAATCTGTTGCAAATAAAACACTTTCAGTTTCTTTTTTAAATGCCTCAAGAAGTTTAGAATTATCATCTTCTCCCTGACGCATAATTCTTCCTGAAAATCCTTTTAAATATAATTGAGTTGCTCTAAATGCACTTTTTAATGAATCATAGGAGGTAAATAAAACTAAAGTTCTTCCTTCAGCCGCAGAAATCAGTTTAGGAATAGCCATTTCTATATACTGCTGAAATTCAATTTTATCTGGAGACGGAACATCACTGGGAACAGCAAATAACATGTTTTTTTCGTAGGGAAATGGTGAAAGAAATTCCTTACATGCAATCCTGTTTTTTTCTGCAAAAGAAAGTCCTGTTCTATTCATCCAATATTTAAAATCTCTTCCTGATTTTAATGTTGCAGATGTACAAATTACACTATTCATTGGTTCAAAAACACCTTGATTCATAAGAGAGGAAATATCTAGAGGTGTTTGATTCAAAATGACATAAAATCCATCAGAATTATCTTTTATCATTTCGGGAGGAAGTCTTTTTTTCTGAATCCAAAAAACATCATTTTCCAATTCTGACCAGTTATTAAAATTTTTAAGCAAAAGAACATAAGAATCTAATCTTCGAAGTATAATTTTACTTTCCCAATAGGAAGGTGTATCTTTATCGTCATCATCAATACCATCAATAACAATACGAATTAAATCAGTAAACTCTCCCAAAGCTTTTGCAAGCACACTTACAGATACTAAAAATGGTCCAAATTCTCTTGCTGTATTATTACATATACGTTTTGATAAATCATAAGAAAGTAAATCCTTTGCTGTTATTTCCATGTCTGAAATTGCATTTTTAATTCTGCCAGTAATATCATAAGCAAGGGCAGCTTTTTCTTCATTTGCAGAAAGAATTGCAAGATTACATAAATGACCTGCTTCTGAATTCTTTCTTTTTCTATACATCTGATTAATTAATTTATTTAATTTAAAACGAGTCAGATTTTCACTAAAAAAACTTGTTGCAGCACTTTCTATTCCATGGGCTTCATCAAAAATAATTCTTCTATAAGGAGGTAAAACAGCTGCATCATCAAAGCCTGCACCACTAAGCCGTGATTCAATATCAGCAAAAAGAAGATGATGATTTACAACAATAATATTTGCACCAGCAGCTTCTTTTCTAAGTCGCATAACAAAGCATTCATTGTGATAAGGACATCTCATTCCCATGCAGGCATCGCTTTCAGAATTAACCTTACCCCAAACCCCTTCCGATGGATAAAATGATAAATCACTTTTACTTCCAGTTTTTGAAGAATTTGCCCACTGAAGAATTTTTTTTAATTCATCAGTTTCTTCTTCAAATAAATCTAGAAAACCAGTTATTTCATTTAAACGTCTTTTACAAATATAATTCTGACGTCCTTTCATTAAAACGAAATTTATTTTTTTACCAATTATTTTTTCCACCGCAGGAATGTCTTTTTCACATAATTGCTGTTGTAAATTAATAGTTCCAGTAGAAATTACAACTTTTTCATTATTAGTAAGTGCCCATAAAATCGAAGGTATTAAATAGGCATATGATTTTCCAACACCTGTTCCTGCCTCAAATACTCCAAGTTTATTATCATTAAATGCCCTGACAATTTCCTTTAGTAATTCAATTTGAACAGTTCTTTCTTCAAATAAAGGATTAATTTTAGATAAAGCACCACCATTAGATATATAACCACCAGATGTTTCTTCATCCAGTTTTTTGATTTGAACAGGTTTTACAGGTTCTACAACAACATAAATTTCTGTAACAGAATTATTAATTATATAAAAGCCTTTGCCAGTTTCACTAGCATCTGCAGCAACATTCAAATCTGCATCAGATGGAGTTAGATTACCACTTGGATGATTGTGAATAAAGACAGAAGCATTTTTGGCATGACTTTGATTTACAGGAACAGTATGTTCATTACCTCTGGCTCCAATTTTTATTGAAGAAACCACACCATCATCATTTAGAGCACCTGTAAAAAAAACTTCGTGATTTCCGGCTTCCTTTATTGAACTACGAATAAATTGAATAATGTCTTCGCTAAAATATTTCTTCAAACTCATATTATGTAATATAAATAATTTAAATGCTTTCGTTAAAACAAAAAAAGAACTTAGCAAAAGCTAAGTTCTTTTCAATACATCTCCTAGCAGAATTGAACTGCTGTTGTCGGGATGAAAACCCGATGTCCTAACCACTAGACGAAGGAGACATACATCAGCGAATAACTGATAAATAGATATTACCAATTTGGAATATTTATGTCAATACCTTAACTAGGTTTAAATTAAAGAAAAATAAAAAAAACTTTCCACAGCGCAGTTACCTAAAATAGCTACCGCAGAAAAAAGCCTTCTCAAAACCGCTAGATATCGTCGCTAGACGCTAAGGGCGGCAAGGAAACGATTGTTTCCGCCCTTAGAGCCTTTTTGAAAAGTCTTTTTTCTGCTCCCGCCCTTTTAGGTAACTGCTCCCCGTTTTTTTTATGTTTTCTTTCATTAGTAAACTAGGCGCGGAAATGGCGGGGTTTATTAGTGAAAAGCATTGCTTTGTGAAAGTTTCAAGCATTTATGGCCGGAAATGAGTGATTTTTTTTTAGAAGGTGGGGATGTGTTTTATAAATTCTGCCCCTTCCGGGTCCATGGTTTGAATAAAGAAAAATCAAAATACCAGGGAAGTCTTAGAGTAAAAGTACGAGAGCGAAAACGGGACTAGGAAGTGCCTCTGAAGCTGACGAGCGCAGCGAGATGGATTACTTCCAAACAGCTTCAGCGAGCAGCTTCGTAGGCACGTTGTAGCGGTAGTACTTTTACTCTAAGACGCTGTGGGAAGTTTGTTTGTTATTTTTTCTTTAATTTAAACCTACAATATGTATCTGCTTAAATCCTGACTCTGAACTATATCACCTAATTTTGAATCAACATAGGCAGCGTCAATTTTAATTGTTTCGCCTTTGTGTTCATCAGCTTCAAAGTTCAAGTCTGAAAGTACTTTTTCCATAATTGTATGGAGGCGTCTTGCACCAATATTTTCTGCACTCGCATTTACATCTTCTGCAATCACACTCATACGCTCAATTGCTTCTTCTGTAATATCAAGTTTAACGCCTTCTGTTTCCAATAAAGATGAATACTGCTTAATTAAACTGTTTTTTGGTTCAAGAAGGATGCGTTTAAAATCTTCTTTATGCAAAGATTCTAGTTCAACCCGCAATGGGAAACGTCCCTGCAATTCTGGAATTAAATCACTTGGAGCAGAAACACTAAAGGCACCAGCAGCAATAAATAAAATGTGAGTTGTATCAACAACACCATATTTTGTATTTACATTGCTTCCTTCTACAATTGGAAGAATATCTCTTTGAACACCTTCGCGGCTAACATCCTGACCATGAGAACTTCCGTGGACTGCAATTTTATCGATTTCATCAATAAAAATAATTCCGCTTTGTTCAACACGAGTTTTTGCAATATCAGCAACTTTATCATGGTCAATCATTCCATCAAGAACTTCTTCTGAAAGAATTTTTCTGGCTTCTTTAATAGTAACAGAACGTTTTTTCGCTCTTCCGCCACCATTCATCATATTAATAATTCCCTGCATACTGTTCTGAAGATCATCAATTGAACCACCAGCAATTATTTCCATATTTGGAGCACCAACATTTCGGTGAACCACCATTTCAACTTCACGATCTTCCAGTTTACCTTCTCGAAGCATCTGACGAAATTTTTCTCTTGTATGATTTTCTACTGATTCTTCGTCTTTTGACTGCTGTTCTGCTGCGGCCTGATTTGCAGCATTAATCTGATTCAAGTCAAATGTAATTTCATTATCACTTGTCTGAGTCAAGAAACCTGCAGGCTGTGATGATGTTTTCTTTTCTTTTTTATCACCTGAACCTGGAAGAAGTAAATCAAGCAAACGTTCTTCAACAGTACTTGTTGATTTTTCTCGCAATTCATCTTCCATTTCTGCTTTTACATCATTATAACCAACGGCCATTAAATCACGAATCATACTTTCAACATCACGACCTACATAACCTACTTCGGTATATTTTGTTGCCTCTACTTTCAAAAATGGTGCCCCGCAAAGTTTTGCAAGACGACGGGCAATTTCTGTTTTACCACAGCCTGTAGGACCAATCATTAAAATATTTTTTGGAGATACTTCATCACGAATATCTTCTGCAAGTTTTAAACGACGAAAGCGATTTCTTAAAGCAACAGCAACTGCTTTTTTTGCTTTTTCCTGTCCAATAATATATGTATTAAGACTTTCAACAATCTGTTTTGGTGTAAATTCTGTATTTTTATCCATAGTTAATTCCTATTTATTCTATTCCAAAGTTTCAATTGTAAGATTCTGATTTGTGTAAATACAAATGCTGCCGGCAATTTTTAAGGAACGTTCAGCAATTTCACGAGCGCTTAAATCAGAACTGTCTAAATATGCTAGAGCAGCTGAATAAGCATAATTTCCGCCAGAACCAATTGCAATAGCATCATTTTCTGGTTCAATTACATTTCCATCACCACTAATCAACAAGATTTTTGATTTATCGGCAACAAGAAGCATTGCTTCAAGTTTCTGTAAACTTCTATCAGTTCTCCATGCTTTTGCAAGTTCCACAGCAGAGCGCATAATATCACCATTGTATTCTTTTACCTTACTTTCAAATCTATCCAAAAGAGTAAAAGCATCTGCAACACTTCCTGCAAATCCTGTAATAATTTTTCCGTCATAAATTTTACGTACTTTACGAGAGTTTCCTTTACAAACAGTTTCTCCCAATGTACACTGTCCGTCACCTGCCATTGCAACCTGACCATTTCTTCTTACTGCAAGAATTGTTGTACTGCGAATTTTTACATTAGACATAATACGCTCCAAAAAGATTTTCGTTTAAAAAAATGATAGTTAAAATATAATAATACAGACAAGCTTAGGCAATAAAAAAGTTGATTATTTTTCACCATGAGGATGAGCTTTATTATATATTTCTATTAATTTTTCCGTAGTAATATGTGTATAGCGTTGTGTTGTAGATATTGAAGAATGCCCCAGCATTTCCTGAACCATTCTTACATCAGCCCCATTTGCAAGCATAGAAGTGGCAAAAGTGTGTCGAAAAGCATGGGGATTTACATGATGCTTAGTTCCTTCTGCTCCAGAATACCGTGTAATAATATAGCGAATTCCATTTACAGAAATGGGCTGACCTTTCTGATTTATAAAAAATTGTTTAGTAGGATTTAGGATTCCATTATCAGCAATTATTTTCGACCTGTCTTGCAGATAAACCTCAATTGCCTTTCTGGAATTTTCTTCAAAATAAACTTTTCGCTGCTTATTACCTTTACCAGTTACAAAAGCACTATGATAATTATTAATAAAATCGTCAACTTTTAAATTTGTTATTTCGCTAATACGACAACCAGAGGAATACATCATTAAAAACAAACAGACATCTCTATTTTTCCAAAGCAATTCGCTTTTTACAGGTTGAAAACATAACTGCTGAACTTCGGACTCTGTCATATAATTTGGCATTTTTTTAGGAAGCTTTACAGTTTTTAAATCTGCAGCCGGATTTTCTGAAAGATGATTAAATTTTCGGGCATAGGCAAACAAAGTTCTTACAGCAGCAATAAAACGATTTATGCTTGCTGCCGCTCTATTTTGTTTAGACAATTGCCCTATACAAAGCAAGAGATTTTCTTTTTTGATGTTTTTTATATCAATTTCAGAAGTAAGATAATTTTGAAGTTGTTCTAAATCATTACGATAACTAACAACTGTATTATCAGATAAACCTCTGACACTGGAAAGATAAAGCAAAAACTCTTCAACTAATTCATTTAATGTCATAAATATTAAGCTCTATCTCCCCTGGTAACAACAAAAAAATTAATCCTCGCCTTCCACTGGAAGTACAGTTTCTTCCTCCCCAGATGTATGCAAATAGTCACAATCAGGATTAATGCAAGATTTATAACTACCATTCTTCTTGTCATATTTTTCAACGAGGAACCAGCCACACTGAGGACAATACTGATCAATTGGTTTGAAATGAGAAATAAAATTACAGGTTGGATAATTTGTACAACCATAGAATGCTTTTCCACGACCTTTTGTTTTTCTTTCTACAATTTCTCCACCACAATCTTTGCATGGACATTTTGCCAATGGAATAGATTTTGTATTATGACATTCCGGGAACCCTGTACAAGCAAGGAAGAATCCAAAACGACCAAGTTTTTTTACCATTGGTTTTCCACACAAATCACATACTTTATCAGTTTCTTCATCAAGGAAGCCCTTTATACTTTCCTGGTGTTCCATTACATCATCAACAGTTTTCTTAAATGGTCCATAGAAATCACCAATAATCTTATTCCAAACCAGTTCATCTGCTTCAACCTGGTCAAGTTCATTTTCTACCTGAGCAGTAAATTCTTCGTTAATAACAGCAGGGAAACTTTCTACAAGAATCTTGTTAATCATTTTTCCAAGTTCAGTTGGAACCAGCTGCTTATTTGAACGTGTTACATAATAGCGATCCAACAAAACAGAAATAATTGTTGCATAAGTTGAAGGACGACCAATACCTTTTTCTTCCAGCATACGAACAATTGACGCATCGGTATAGCGGGCTGGTCCCTGTGTAAAATGCTGTTCAGGATGGAAATTATCTACTTTTAATTCTTCGCCTTCTTTTATTGCTGGCAAAGATGATGATTTTTCTTCTTTTGATGAAAGTAATTTTATAACCTGATAAAAACCTTTTTCAGCAATTTTACTTGCAGCAACACGGAAAGTTGCTTCCCCGGCAGTAATTTCTACAGATGTTGTTACCATTTTTGCATTATTCATCTGAGAAGAAACAAAACGTTCCCAAATAATTGAATACAAACGGAACTGATCATGACTTAAATATTCTTTTATGCTTTCTGGTGTATATGATACATAAGTTGGACGAATACCTTCATGGGCATCCTGAGCTGATTTTCCAACCGCATATTTAATTGGTTCTTCAGGAAGTTCTTTTGGATGATTTTCTGTAAGCCACTGTCTTACATCTGCCAATGCAGTATCAGAAATTCGCACTGAGTCTGTACGCATATAAGTAATTAAACCCACATGATTCTGACCAATCTGAATACCTTCGTAAAGCTGTTGTGCAACCTGCATTGTTTTTCTAGAAGTAAATCCTAAACGGTTGGCAGCTGCCTGCTGTAATTTTGAAGTTGTAAAAGGAGGTTTTGGTCTTACAGTTTTTTCTGATTTTTTAATACCACTTACAACACATGGAGAATTCTTAATTTTTTCCATGATTTCTTTAACTGCTTCTTCAGATTTTAATTCAGGATTTTCACCTGCATATTTTACAAGCTGAGCTGTAAATGAGGATTTTCCCTTTGTAAAATCTGCATCTAAAGACCAATATTCTTCTGGAAGAAAATCTTCAACTTCTTTTTCTCTTTCACATATAAGACGCAATGCAACAGACTGAACACGACCAGCCGAAAGACCATTTTTTACTTTTGTCCATAAAAGAGGACTTAAATTATAACCTACAAGACGGTCTAAAACACGACGAGCCTTCTGCGCATTAACTTTTGCTTCAACAATTTCACCTGGATGCTTTACTGCTTCTGTAATGGCGGTTGGTGTAATTTCATTAAATACAATTCGACTGATTTTTGCTTCTGTTTTATCCTGCAATGCGCGGTTTAAATGCCAGGCAATTGCCTCTCCTTCACGGTCGTTATCGGATGCAAGAAGGACAGCATCAGATTTTTTAGCTTCCTTCTGTAACTCTTTTAATAATTTTGCTTTTCCCCGAACTGTTATATATTCTGGCTGAAAACCATTTTCAATATCGATTGCCATTCTTGATTTAGGTAAATCAATAAGATGTCCAACAGAGGCTCGGACTACGTAACCAGGTCCTAAATATTTTTCAATTGTATGTGCTTTTGTTGGAGACTCTACAATTACAAGAGTCTGTGGTTTCTTTGTTTTTTTTGCGCTTTTCTTAGTTGTCTTTTCAGCCATATATTTTCCTTATTTATTACTATTCTAAAACAATTCACCCTGAATGCAAGGAGGATTTTTATTTTCCTGCTTATTTTTTTCTCCCGGTGGCATTATTTGAACTTTACAAAAATCCTCATAATCCTTAATCACAGGAGCTCCATTATCTATAAACTTTTTTATTGAATTTTCCAGTTTATATTTACTTACAGTTCCTTCTGCATGTTTTTTTTCTAAATCACTTTTTACAATGCTTTCAATTTGAACTGCGTTATGAGAAAAAGCAACTTCATGAAAAAAAACATCTCTATTATATTCAAGAGCAAAGTCTGCTGTTATTAATGCGCCACTTCCCGAAGGAGCTTCAATAACTACAGTTGCAGTACTTAATGCAGCTATAATTCTGTTGCGAGCAACAAAATGCCATTTTTCTGTTATAGTACCAGGTTCAAACTCACTTACTAATAATCCACCAGTTTGAATTATTTGTGCAGCAAGTTTTTTATGGTTATATGGAACAATTTCATCAATTGCACTAGGCAAAACAGCTATTGTTCTCCCAATTTTATCTAGTCCAAAATTATGCTCTTTACAATCAAAATAAGCATTAATTGCTCCTTGATGAGCATAACCGTCTGCACCATTAGCTAAACCACTAATCACATTGGAACCAGAAAGAATTGCATCATATGCAAAATCAACAGCAGCTTGTTTTCCATTCTGGGTAAGCTGTCTTGTACCAACAACTGAAACTCCAGAACTTTTTAACAAGTCAGAATTTCCTCTGCAATACATTAAAAATGGTGGATCAGAAATTTCTTTAAGTAAAGGGGGATAAGAATCTTCAAAATAGAATATTATTTCTATATTTGCCTTTTGACATCTACTTAAAATAGCCTCTGCCATTAAAAGATTTTTTTTACCATCCCAAATGACTCTTTTTGAAAACTTCCGATTAACCAGATTTTCAATATCTTCTATAGAAAGTAATGCAAGAGCATTGGAACTGTCAAGATTCTTTAATAAAAAAAGTTTCTCTTGAAAGTTTAAAAATGAAATTCTTCCAAGAGAAATATAAAAGAGAAGTGATTCTTTGGTAAAAGAATTAGTTTGAGTAAGCTTCATCTATAACTTTCTTTTTATTTTCCTCTGCAGCTTGTTTTGTTTTTTCAGATTTTGTAGTTGCAATAATTTTATCAAACATTTCGGCTGATTTATCATAATTTTTTGTAAGATAATAAGCATTTGCAAGAACAAACATTCCATCAACATTTTTTGTATCAATTGTTAATAGTTTTTCCAAATGAGGTATGGCATCCTCTGGCTGACCTAACTGATACACATATAAAACACCAATACCATATAAAGCATATGCATATCCATCATCAATAGCTAAGGCTCTTAAATATGCTTTCTCAGACAAAGAATAATAATTCTCCATCTTTTCATAAGAGCCTGTTCCTTCATAATCTAAAGCAGAATTTCCTAAATATCCAGCACAGTTTCCCACATAGTAGTAAAGGTTCGCATTATCAGGATAATATTCCAAAGCAGTTTGAAAACATTCCATTGCTTTTCCATACATCTTTTTATCTAGATATTTCAATCCCAAAATTTTGTGCCACATTCCAACTTGAGCATTTTTCTTTGCAACATCATCTGCATCTTTTGAATATTCTTTAATTGCAGCTTCAATTTCTTCAATTGACACTGGATTATTACTACTACTTTCCATTCTTTCAATTCTTTTTTTAAGAACATTCTTACCAGAAGTTTTACAACCACAAAGAATTGATGTTATTACTAATGCAAAAATAAATACTACTGTTTTTTTCATTTATGTTTCCTTAAATATAATATACTAATTAATTTTCAAATTTAGGAAAATATTTCTCATGAATATTCTCCAATTGACAATCAGTTACATGGGTATAAATTTGAGTTGTGGATAAATCTGAATGTCCAAGCAATTCCTGCACTGATCTTAAATCAGCACCACCTGCCAGCAAATGAGTTGCAAAAGAATGACGTAAAGTATGAACTTTTGAATCAACACCAGAAATTACTTCCAGCTCCTGAAACCTTTTCCACACACCCTTTCTAGAAATAGGATCCCCTTTATAATTTACAAATAACTGAGGTACTACTTTTTCTTTTACAAGCAACGGACGAACATTTTTTATATAATTCGTAAGTTTTTCTTCTGCTTTGCCACCAAAGGGAATTAGTCTTTCTTTATCACCTTTTCCATGTACTAAAATTAAATGTTCATTTAAATGCACATGGGCTGTTGTCAAATCACAGGCTTCACTAATTCTTAATCCACAAGAATAAATTAATTCAAAAAGTGCATCATCTCTTTGTCCCAGCAAGGTTGTAGTATCAATAGCACCCAATAATTTTTCAATCTGATTTATATCTAAAACTTTGGGAATTTCTCTGTGAATTTTGGGACGATCCAACAAAAGCATATGATTTTCTTTCCAATAATTTTTTCGAACAAGATAATCACCTAATGCCCGCAAAGCTGACATATCTTTTGCCAGAGTTAATTCTGTCACATCAGTTACTTTTCTTGATGCAAAATAAAAAGTAAGCTCTTTAGGAGTAACAGAATTTAATTTTATATGTTCACTTTGCAACCATAATAAAAAATCCTTTGCAGATAATTTATAGGTTGCAGCAGTTTGTTCTGAAGTCCTTTTTACAAGAATAAGATCTGTATAAAATAAATCCAATAAACTATCTATTGTCAATTTTCTACCAGATATTAGTCATCAAAAAGATTTATAGTTCTTCCAAAATCAGGATTGCTCCAGATTGCAGGTTCATTTAAATTTCCCTGTGGAACATAACCTTCTCTTGCTTTTATAGATTTACTTGCCTGTGTCAAATGAAGATTTGGAACGTCGTCTTTTGCAAAAGCAGCACCAATTGTTTCTTCATTGTTCTTTTCAGTTTTCTGATTAAAGCTTGAACCAAAGAAATCAAATTCATTTGTTTTTGCAGTGGATTTTGATTCGGTTTGCAGTGAAGAAACTGATGATGTAGATGATGTTGTATTTTTCAAAATACTAAGAAATTCATCATTATCAACAACATTTGGATCTACAGTTTTTTGAACAGGTTCAGGAACAAAATCTTTTTTTTCTACAAAATTATTTCCATTTGCTTCAAAACCTGTTGCAATTACAGTTACACTAATTTTATTACCTAATTCTGGCTGAGTTACCTGTCCCCAGAACATATTATAATCTTTATCTGCAGAAGATGAAACTATTTTTGTAATTTCACCAACTTCATTAAGTGTAATTTCTTCTGATGAGCAAATATTAATAAGGAGGTTTTTTGCACCATCAATTCTAGAATTTTCAAGCATTGGATTATTTATTGCTTTTGAAGCTGCTTCTACAGCGCGGTTTTCACCTTCAGCAACACCAATACCAAAAATTGCATTACCCTGACCAGACATTGCATTTCTAACATCCGCAAAGTCCGTATTTACATCACCAGGATTTGTAATAATATTAGAAATTCCTTCTACACCCTGACTTAATATTTCATCTGCCCGTTTAAATGATTCTCTTACAGTTAGATTTTTATCAATATTTTTAAATAACTGTTCATTTGGAATAACAATTAAAGAGTCTACCTGTTCGTGAAGTTTTTTAAGACCTTCCTGGGCTTGACGCATTCTAACCTGACCTTCAAATTCAAAAGGTGTTGTTACAACGGCTACAGTTAAACAACCAAGCTCTTTTGCAATACGAGCAACAACAGGAGCAGAACCAGTACCTGTACCACCACCCATTCCGGCAGTAATAAATACCATATCAGCACCTTTTAAAACTTTACTGATTACTTCTTTATCTTCTTCTGCAGCTTTTTCACCTACTTCAGGTTTTCCACCAGCACCAAGCCCTTTTGTTACTTTCTGTCCAATTGGGATTTTTGTTTTAGCATTATTTCTTGCCAAAGCCTGTAAATCAGTATTTAAAACAATAAAGTCAACATTACTGATATCATGAGCAACCATTCTATTAACAGCGTTAGAACCGCCACCACCACAACCTACAACTTTAATAACTGTAGGACTTGCAACTGGTTCAGAAAAATCTACGTATGAGTTTTCTGTATTCTCAACGTTTAAATTTTCATCCTCATTAGCTTCAACATTCAAAATATCCATATTTCCTCCCATTAATATGAACAAAACTTACAGATTAAAAAAATGTATCTCTGATTCTCTTAAAGATATTATCCTTTTCCCGTCTACCTTTATTTGAACCAGAATTCTTTTTATTTGATTTTGGAATCAATTTATTAGCCTGAACAAGACCAATTGCAGTAGCAAAATCCGGACGACGATATTCAGATTCTTTTCCCCCAAGACTATCTGGAATACCAATTCGCACAGATGAAGTTCTAAATTTGGCCTGAGCTAATTCAACAATTCCTTCCATCATCGCTCCACCACCAGTTAAAATAATATTTCCTGAAAGTTGAGTAATTGAATCGCTGGTATTTTTCTTTATTTCTGCCCTTAC
>JAHAZJ010000065.1 GCA_018385315.1 Treponema sp.
AAAAAAAGAGTCTCGAAGTAACAGGTCTTCATCTAGGTAATTTTACAACTAAAAATCTCTTTATGTTTGTAGATAAGATACTTGCTACCCAAATTATGGATGGTACTTTTTATCACACAAACAAAACATTACTTGAGGATATAGATGTCTATCCCGAAAAATACTCTTTTATTTTTTCGAATATTGTAAATCTAAAAACCCTTAATTATCTAGCAGATTGTAATAAACTGGCTGATCTTCCAAAAATAAATAATGAATACACACTTATCAAAAAACTAGATGCAACCAAAATTCAAAACCATAGATATAATCTTGATGACGAACAATTCAAATTGATTGTTAACAGTTTCAAAAAAACTGCAAGCATTAAAAAAGAAAAAAATATCAACTCAATAATTCAACTTGCTCTTAATGTTTTAAGCGTTCATACACCTAAAGGGTTGTATGTTCTTGCCTACCGGGAAGTAATGTTTGATGTTGCAAAAAGAAGTTTACTGTCTGGAAATAAAATAAAGATCTGCACAGAGTTTTGTGTTGATGGAACAACAAAGCAAAGCATTCAAAATTTCATTCAATCAGATGAAATGGAATATCTTGAAAATATTGATCAAATACCAGAATTTGTAAAAGATTTGATAACAGAAAATATTCATGGAAATAAAAATTATTCTGTTGATGACTGTCCATATTTTATCTGTTTGCAAAGGAATACAAATATCAATCTTGAAAAAGAATATGAAGCAATCATAGATATGTATGCAAATGATAATGTCACCATACCTATTCAGGCTTTTTTTGGTGAACTTCACAGTGTTAAAGCTAATTCGGAAACACTTCCAATTGCACTTATAGACAGAAATGTAAACCTGGATCAATTACTAGCAATCCATAATGCAATTAATTATCCAGTTGCTTATATCCAAGGTCCTCCGGGAACTGGTAAAACTACAACAATCATTAACACTATCATCACTGCTTTTTTTAATAATAAAACTGTCCTTTTTTCTTCATACAACAATCATCCAATTGATGGTGTCATTGAAAAACTCACAAATCTTAAATATCGTGGATACACAATTCCATTCCCAATTTTAAGAATTGCAAGTAACGATAAAATTCCTGAAACGATAAAGTATATAAAAAATCTTCTTATAACAACACAAAATCTTTCAGTTTTTACAGATGCCCTGAATCAAAACAAACAAAGCCAAATCGAAAGAACAAGACAATTAACAGAACTTCTTCAAAAGCATGAAGAGCAACTAGATTTAAAAGAACGAAGAGATTTGATTGAAGCAATGCTTTCAAAAAATGAAAATATGAATCTTCGATTAAATCTTGAAGGTCAACAAAAAAATGCTATCACAAAAAGGTTAAAAGAAATTGGTAATATAACTGATGAAGAAGCTTTAGCATTATTGTATTTTGATCATGATAAATTAATGCAATTCATCAACTTTACTTCTGTTAAATATTTGAAACAACTCTATGAACCAGAATATAAAGATTTTATTGAAATACTAAAACTTCAAGATGAAAAGGAACAGATTACTAGGTTTAATAAGTATGTTTCAGTTTCAGAAAATATAATTAAGCTACAAAAAGTCTTCCCCGTTTTTTGTGCAACCTGTATATCAACGCAAAAAATAGGTGAACCAAAGTTATATTTTGATATGACAATTATGGATGAAGCCAGTCAGTGTAATACGGCAGTTTCTTTGGTTCCTATAATTCGTGGAAAAAGTCTGATGCTAGTTGGAGATCCACAACAACTAAATCCTGTAATTACGCTAGACCCTAATATCAATTTAGAACTTAAAGCAAAATACAATGTAAATGACAGTTATGATTATATAAAAAATTCAATCTATAAAGCTTTCCTTGCAAATGACTCAGTAAGTCAGGAAACTCTTTTACATAATCATTATCGCTGCGCAAAAGAAATCATTGAGTTTAACAATAAAAAATACTATAACAATCAGCTTAATGTAAAATCTCGTGTTATGTATGACAAACCACTAATGTTCTGTGAGGTTGCTGAAAACTACTCTTCTGATAAAAATACAGCACCAGAAGAAGTAGAAACAATTATAAAATATGTAAAAAATAACCCAGGTAAAAAGATAGGGATAATTACTCCATTTAAAAATCAGAAAGATTTAATAGAACACCGCTTGAAAGAAGAACATCTGGAGCAGGAAATAAACTGTGGAACAGTTCATGCATTCCAGGGCGATGAAAAAGATGAAATTCTGTTCTCTTTGGCATTAACAGATCATACACATGAAAAAACTTATGACTGGCTTAAAAACAATCGTGAATTGCTTAATGTTGCTGTTTCAAGAGCAAAGGAAAAACTGATATTAATTTCAAGCAATAAAGAACTGAAACGCCTTCATAAGAAAGATGAACAGGATGATTTATTTGAATTAGCAAACTATGTTCAGACAAATGGTGAATATAAAGTTACATCCAGAGAAAATTCATCTAGAGCGCTTGGTATAAAACCATACAGTTCAGAAACAGAAGATGCTTTCTTAACAACACTTAATCAAGCCCTTTCTGTTTTGATAGAAGATGATTCACAATATTCTGTAAAACGAGAAGTTCAAACCTCTCACTTATTTGAAAAACTTCCCTCAGATTGTTCTTTCTTTTTTAGAGCTAGTATTGATTTTGTAATTTATAAAAAAGGTTTCAGAAATAAAGAATTTCCAGTTTTGGCAATTGAACTAGATGGTCCAGAACATCATGATGATCCTAAAGTTATGGAAAGAGATGAAAAGAAAAAACAAATTTGTAAGGATCACGGGTTTACATTAATACACGTGGATAATACCTATGCTCGAAGATATAACTTCTTGAAAGATATATTGACGGAATTTTTTGGTGGGTAGTTAACGATGAAATTTCAGAAGTCCTTGAAGATTCAAAATCAACATTACAGGAAGAACTAACTAAAAACCCAGATAATGAAAAGTTAAAAGTTCTTTTAGAAAATCTTAAAAAAATAGAAAAACTCAATTCTGAAAAAATGTGTTTGATTGAAAAACCAGGGTATAACTTTTAATCAAGATCTGGTCCAATTTCCAATTTCCTGATAAGCTGCAAGTATGACAAGTTTAAATTCTGAACAACTTTTACAAAGTTTACAAACAGGTTTCATTTCAAAAACTTATCACTCAGTAAATGAATTAGCTCCAACTCTTCTTGTAAATGACTACCATAAAGAAAAGAAAATATTATCATCCCTAGTTGAAGAATTAACAACTTGTGAAGCTTTTGATTTTTCTGTTGCATTTATAAATAACGAAGGACTTGCTGCAATTAAACAGACCTTGGACGAGATAGCTCAATACAGTGCAAAACATCCAGATAAAGCTATAAAGGGAAGAATCTTAACTACAAATTATCTGAACTTTACTCAACCATCAGCTTTAAAAGAATTGATGCAGTTTCCAAATATCGAAATTCGTGCATATACAAAAGGTGGATTCCATTCAAAAGGTTATATCTTCAAACAAAGTAATTATTATTCCATGATAATTGGAAGTGCAAATCTTACCTCTTCCGCACTTACAATGAATCAGGAATGGAGTGTAAAATTCCTTTCGTGTACAGATGGCCAGATTGTTTATACTGTCCGTGAAGAATTCGAAAGAGTCTGGACTGAAGCAGATGTTGTAAATGAAGAATGGCTTGAAAAATATTCAGACAAATATGAAGAAAAAAAGCTTACACTTAAACTTGTAAATAAACAGATAAAAGAATTAAGAAAACAAAGTGGGGAAAGCCTTCCCATGGCTCGCACTTCGTTGCTCACCACCCCTTCCAGCGAGGACACCCCGCAACGCCCCGATTTATTTTTTGCAGATGTTACAGAAACTCAGTTTGAACAATTTACTGAATCACCTGCTGATTATGACGATGATGAAGTAATTGAAATTGTACCAAACGCCATGCAAAAAGAAGCAATGGCCGCACTTCATAATTTACGTGAAGAACAACAAAACCGTGCACTTTTAATTGCTGCAACTGGAACTGGAAAAACTTATCTTTCAATTTTCGATGTAAATCAGGTAAAACCAAAAAAAGTTCTATATGTTGCACATCGAGATATGATTCTTGATAAATCAGAAAAGAGTTTCAAAAATATACTTCCAGACATCAAAACAGGATTTTTAATATGTTCTCTTCAGTTTTTTTCAATAGAATTTGCACGTGGAATCCGTTTACATGAGTTGCTGCTAATTTCACTTTTAATAAAAAATGAAAAAATATCTTTGAATCAGTTTACATATGAATTAGAAAAGTATAATGTCAAACTTACAAAAAATGATTTTAAAGGTATGCTGAATCTTCTTTCACCAGATTTTTATACACAAAATGATAAAAAGAAATATAGCGAAATAAAATATGTAACTTATGAAAAATCAGCTGAAATTTCTGAAACAACCAAGTATGAAGATGTGTTTATTGATAACACAAGATTCAGTTGGATGAGTCGAAGCCGTCGAAATTCCAAATCAGATGAGGTTGCAGCGTTAATTGCACAGCCAAATAACAATATTAAAATTATGCTTTTTGTTAAAAAAAATGATGGCGAAGGTTCAGACTTTTATTACATGGGCAAAATGAAATATAATTCTTTTGAAGACACTACAATGAAAGACAAAGATGGTTCTGATGTTTCCGTTGTAAATATTCAATTTGATATGGAAACCCCAGTACCACACAACTTATATAATTATTTAGAGGCATAAAATTGAAACAAATCACCGTCTCTGGCGCAATCATCCTGCGCAAAAATCCAGAAACTTCTCGCCCTGAAATCTTCGCAACACAGCGTGGCTACGGTGACTTCAAAGGTGGCTGGGAAATTCCTGGCGGAAAACTTGAGCCAGGTGAAACTCCTCAGCAGTGCATCGTTCGTGAAATCCGCGAAGAATTAGCAACGGAAGTAAAAGCTGATAAAGTGATTGGGGTAGTAGACTACGATTATCCAACTTTTCATCTAACAATGCATTGTATTTTATGCACCATTGTTTCAGGAGATTTGAAACTTCTGGAACATGAAGCGGCTAAATGGTTGAATAAGGAAACTTTACGCTCGGTAGATTGGTTGCCAGCGGATTTGTTGATATTACCGGAAATAGAAAAATTACTCATATCTGCTTAAAATCCTTTTGGCAATAACCTTAATCTCCTCCACCAATTCCGGCGGATTCAAAACCTTGGCGGTTCCACCAAACTGCAAAATCCAATGTGCAGTCTGATCCAGCTGATTTGTTTCAAAGGATAGATAAACTGAACCATCTTCATTTTCTTTAATAATTTGACCTTTGTGCCATTCGCGTTCCATAACATAAGTTTTCATAATTGAATCAATCTGTATTTCGACCTTGAAATTTGGAACAGATGAATTCCAGATACCAAAATTAGGATCAATATGATTCTCCAATTTAAAATCTGCAGGAACTTTAAAAATCTTTTCGGTTACTTTAGCATTTCGGATTCTTGGCATAGCGTATAGACGAACTTCTTTTGCATGATATGAATATCCAATCACATACCAGCTGCCTTTCTGACAAATTATATGATATGGGTCATACTCACGGTATTCATAATCCTTATTCTGAGCAGTCTTATATTCGAATTCCATTGTTTTATGAAGTTTAGTTGCCTTTAGAACTGCATCAAAAACTCCATCCTGCAATTTTGTCAGTGGATCAGAAATAAAATGAATCTCGTTATTTATAAGGGAAGAATCTACACTGACACTGTTAGGAAGCATATCCGTAATCTTTTCCATAATTGAACGGAAATTTTCTTCCAGCGGTGTATTTTTATACTGCTCCAGCAACGGAAGAATTGCCGAAATTGTCAGCAGTTCACCTTCCTTCAGCATTACATTCTGAATGAAGAAGTTTTTGTCGGTGTAATAATAACCGTTTTTATGAAAATCAAATTCAATTGGTGCATGATAATCATCCCGCAAAACATCAATGTATCTGGATGCAGTCTTTGCACTCTTTTCAATAAGTTCTGCTAAATCTGTTGCATTTGGATAATTTCCACTTCTTATTGCCTGCTCTATTTTCAGCAGATTGTTCATCATATGTGGCTGAGCTCTAGTTTTTCCCATAATTTTCATCATAACACGGAATTTTTTTTAAGGGTAGGACAAACGCTGTCCTAGGTTGCATTTTATAATGTAAACAGATATTGGGTGATAAGGGATTAATGAGGTAAAGCTAAAAAATGCTGTTCGCATTTTTTTTAACGCTTTGCTATAGAACAAGCACAATTAATTGTGCCACACAGGAGGTGCGTATGAATGCACAGATTTTAATAAATTGCGGAAACAATTGGTTTGAATTTTCAAAGAGCAAAACTGGTCAGATTGATTATCTTGGAAAATGGGAAAACAATGACCTTCCAAAAATTGATGGTTGGCAGGAACTTACTTCAAGCACTTATTTTTCTCCAAGCTGGTACATCTATCTTCAGGATGGAATAAACAATAATCCTAAGGTTTATATTGCTCCTGATGTTGATGTTTCTGATAAAGATACATTTGATTTTCTTGTTCATATTGGACCACTTTTATCTGCAATTGAAGCAAAAGATTCTCTTCTTGCAGGTGATCTTTATATGAGAAGAAGCGGTTCATTTGAAAAGTTCTCGCAGCTTACTTCATACATCATGGAAGATCTTTCTGTTGAAATACTCTTCAGCCTTTGTTATGGAAGAATGCACGAAGTTAATCCGGAACAGATTCCTTTGATTTTCAATAATGCTAAGAAAAAACTTAATTATGATTCTGCAAAAGAAACTCTTGATCAGGCTTTTATCAGATACATCAAAGAGAATGATGTAACACTTACTCTTCCTCTTGTTGGAACTCAATTCTATCACTGGGACCCGGAGCCAGATGTATTGGATAAACTTTCAGATAACCTCGGAAGCGAAAACATTCTTGAAAAAACAGAAAAGATTCGTAAAGCAAAGCATGAGTTCTATTCTGGACTTGAATGTTCTGTTCAGGCTGAACCATACAATCAGTACGATAAGAATTCTATTCTTGTTAGTATGGAAAATATCGAATCAAAAATTTCAGGAAATCCAGGCTTAGAAAAAGCTGGTCATATTAGAGCTTTAGCTGCAAAGATTATTCGTGAAGCTGAACAGGAAAAAATGAACTTCAACGGTAAACTTGTAAGATTAAGCTATAACACAATTGTTGTTCAGATAAATGTATAAGGAGATTTGGGGGTACATATTTTATGTGCCCTTTTATATGGTAGTAAAATAACAAATCTTATAAAAACAACAGCAAAGGAACTTTCTGGTGTTGAAAAATCAAAAATTCCAAATCAATACATCAGAAAGGATTTAACTAATGGTCTTGCTGATATTGATAAAAATGATTCTGAAGGTGTAGCAAAGATTCTGGCTAGTTGGATTGGAGAATAAAATATTAAATCCAGCTTTTGTAGAGTATAATTAATAGAAAAGGAAAAACTAATATGTCAATGCATCATATCGAACAAATCAAATGTCCAAAATGTGGTAAAGATGCTGATTTTGAAATCTGGAATTCAATCAATGTTGATTTAAATCCAGAAATGCGAGAAAGAGTTCTGGATGGAACTTTATATGATTTTAAATGTCAGCATTGTGGTCATGAAGATAAAATTGCTTATCCAATTTTGTACAATGATATGACACATAACTATATGATTTACTACTGTGATGAAAGCGGTGTTAAAGAATGTGAAGAAGCTCTTACCAATATAATGAATGATGAGCTTGCAAAAGAAATAACTAAAGATGCAAGATATAGAATTGTTACCAATTATTTCCAACTTGCAGAAAAAATTAAGATATTTGAATCATGCTTTGATGACAGAATGATTGAACTTCTTAAGTTGGATCAGATAATAACTTGTAATAAAAATAAACCTGAAAATCATCTGGCTTTTGCTATATTTGATCTGATTGTGAATCCTCATGCAAAAAAGAAGGGGCCTGTTCCAACTCTAATTTTCTTTAATGAAGAGGCTGAACATGTTTTTGACTGTGATATTAGTATTATTCCTGGGGCAATTGGTAAAATACGTGACAACTACGATTATTCCGAAGATAAAAGTTTTATAATTAATTATGAATGGGCTAATCGTTATATCAATTGCGAAAAATTAGACAGAGCTTTTCTTGAGATTAGTTATGATGAAAATACAATTGATAACGCAGGTGCAAAACTAGCTTATGGTCTTGTAAATCTTCCTGATAATGAAACTTCATCGCACTATTTCAATTCACTTTCTAATGCAGAACAAGATGCTACTGTTATTCAGAGCAGTGTTGAACTTGAAGAATTAAGAGAAGTTCTAAAAACTTTCTATCGATATACTTTTTTTCAGACTATTTTACGGGATTTGAAAAAGCCTGAATATCACTCTAGCCCAGACGGAAGTTTCAGGATGGATCCTGATGAAGAACTTGAATTCTACCGTGAATACTTTATTAGATCCATGAAAAGCATTGAGCCATTAGCAATGCATTTTATTAAATTGCTTATTCATGGTGGAAAATTAGATTCTAATCATCCGATTCCATATGGAGTAGATAACAGAGAAGAAGGTCCTTTCGGTATGTATCGAACCTTGAAAAATCTTGTAACTGAAGATAAGGAAGAAACAGTTAAGAATCTGATTCACTTATATCTGATAAACAAAAATGAAGATTTTTCTAAAGGCCTAAAAAATGCAATTATAAAAGAGATATTTAAGTTTGCTCTTCCTGAAGAGGAAATTTATGTAACAGATCCTACATTAGCATCTGATTTATTGAATGAACTTAAAACTCTCAAAGACAATCTTACTTTTGCACGCCGCAATGGTCTTGCTCCAGAGAAGGTTGCAGAAACAAAAGAAACAATAAAAGAACAAGTATTGAATATTTGGGAAATGTCTTTTGACAAACATGATGTTGCAGCTTGTTTTGAAGAATTAGCAAGTTATTTCTTTGATAAACAGATGTACCGTGAAGCTTATTTAAACCAGGCCTTTTGCAGTGCATATGTTCCAAAATCATTCAATTTCATGTACATCAAAAAAGAATTCAAGGCTGAAATTACTAAGGAAGAAATAGACGCTTACAAAGAAAAATACAACTTGCCCGTATGTGCAAATTCGAAACTGGAAGAAGAAATAATAGAGCGCTTTAAGATGTGTGAAAAAGACAAGGATTATATGGGAGCTATTTACTATCTGAATCTTTGTTATAACTTCTACGATGAACGCGATAATACTTCAAAGAGAATTGATAGTATGATTAATACATTCTTGGATTTAGTTGAGTGGTAGAAATATAACTAATCAAGATATTCTCGTGATATAATTAATTAGGAATAACAATATGTTTGATAAACACAAATGGTGGCCTTCATTAAAAGAATATGATCCTCAGATTTCTGAAGAAAAATGGCTGGAACTCTTAAAAGATAAAACTATCTTTGACGAAAAATCTCTAACGTTTATGAAACGCCTTATTGATAATGGCGGACAAGCAACTTGTGCAGAATTATCACTAAAATACGGGCTTCATGCATCTGCTTATGTGGGAATAACAAATGGACTTGCAACTCACATTAAAGAAAAGATTAATTGCGAATATGCTAAAGACGGAGATCGTGAAGTAAGATTTCCAGTTCTTTTTGTAGGGCAATTTATTGGAACTAGTAATGATTATTATATCTGGAAACTTAGACCCGAATTAGCCTCTGCATTAACTAAAATAAAATTAGATGATTATCCTCTTTATGAACCTGAAAAAATAGAACAAAAAATCTCAGATCGATTAGCTCAAATCATAGAAATCTATAAAGATTATCTTCATAAACATCCAGAAACATTTGGGAATGAATTATATAAATGGCAATTAATAACAGATACAAAGTCTATGAACAATGTTGATATTGCATTGGAATTAAGTAAATCAAAATATAATTTAATAGATAATCAACGTCTTTCAACTGTTATAATGTTAGTACCAGTAGATTCAGGATTATGTTTATATTTAAATCCATATGCAAAACATCCTTTACCAAAAGATTTTTGTAAATTATTTCCTGCCTGGAATTATTTTGATTTTAATCAACAAATTCCTATTGGAGATTCAAGAGATGGAGAAATATTTAATAGAATGGTTAATGT
>JAHAZJ010000066.1 GCA_018385315.1 Treponema sp.
AGCTGCCGACTTTAATAATGGAACCTCTAAAAACTTCAGTTTTTAGAGATACCCATAATATAAAAGCAAAAATCAGAAAGTTCAAAAATCTGCTATTTTACCTTAAATTCCAGATCATCGACGGTAAGGTCGCCTACATCAATATCTTCATTTGACAGGTCACTTAGGAAGCCAGATGGACATTTATGCAGATATTCATAGAAGACCTCTTTCCATTCCATGGCGTAAAGTTTTTCTATTGAGTCTGCAATTGGAATGTCTAAAATCTTCAGCCAGTAGTCGTTATCTTTGAGCTTCTGGTAAACCTCATCATCTGTTTCATCTGTTTCAATCCAAACTGGGCAAGAGCCTATTTCCTCTCCAGTCTTTTTGTTAATGATGCTTATTTTCACACTGCTGAGGGTATTTCTTTCTGCAAGATAAACATCGCCGTCTTCTATGCAGTCAATAATTGCCCAGTAATCCAAAACTTCATCGTCGTCATAAAGTTCATACCACTGACCACGGTAAGGACGAGTCGATTCGTCATCTTTTTCGAGAATGAAATTATAGGAAACACTTTTACCTGCAAAAATTTCCTTGTATTTAAACTTGAAACCACAATCATTTTCAAGCTGTGTAAGACGTCTGATTGCTCTTTCCGGGTCTCCGCAGTCGCCGTACATTTCCTCGTTGAAAACGATTTCCGGGTCATTGTCAATATTATTTGCCAAATCATTTTTGTCCTGATATTCAGAGAAAATTAAACCAGGATTTTCAAGCAGAACTTTTTTGAGCTTGTTATATTCATCCTGAGTTTTTGTATAAATATGTAATGCGCAAAAGCCTTCTATAGAATTATCATAAAAACTCATGCTGAAGGATTGCTGATTTGAAGTGGCAGTACTGTTACTAGTGGATGTCGTTCCCCCTTCCACATACACGCCGCTTAAATTCTGATTAGCAACAATGCGGTAGTAGAGGCCGTTCTCCTTACAGAAGTCGCGGTCGTATGGCGGAACTTCTTCGCCGGCTTCTTTTTGCAAAAGGGACATAAGGCGAATCTGATGGCTCAGTTCCAGCTCTCCCGAAACATTTTTGAGGGCTGCATTTGCTGCGGTTGCCTTTTCCAAAAAGCTGAAATCACTGTATTTTTTGTACATGGCAAGGTAGTAGTAGGCCTGATAGCATTTTAGGGTATTGCTTTCCGGCCAGAGCATTGCGGACTTTTTGAGGTAACGCTCAGTTTCGCTCATATTGCCTGTGGTCAGATATATGTCCAGGGCGGTAATATAGGCAGAAAGAACATCTGCACCAAGTCCGTTGATTACTTTTAAAGCTTCATCACTTCTTCCGCTTGCGGCAAGGACTGGAAGGTACAAGGAAAGAGCCTTTTCGTTTGTTGGATAAGATGAATAGATTTTCTGTGCTGTTGAAAGAAGGGAAGATAAATTTCCTTCGCAGGCATAAAAGAGCTTTCTTGCGCTGTCCAGTTCAAGCTGCTCGGCGGTTGTCATGCTGCCTGCTGTGTCCTCGCCCTTAACCTGGCGTTCAAGCTGGGAAGCCTGCTGACTGCTCAAGCCAAGCTTTGCTGCCAGCTCGTTCAGGGTTCGGCGTTCTTCAAGGTCAATCTTTCCGTCAGTCAGGGCGGCCTTCAAAGCGGCCTCATATTGATTTTCCTTTGATTTGTTGTGAGTTTTTGCACAGTCGTTACAGCAGTTCTGGTCAGCATCGTAGCATTTACCGCAGGTGAACTGGCCGCATTCAGGACAGTCAAAGCCTTCTGTAATCAGAACAAGACTTCCGCATACATGGCAGCGTTTTACCTGGCGGCTTTGGTCTTCATTTTTGATAATTGTGGCGTTTCCCGCAACGTGGGTTGTTTCCTGACTGCCGATTACATCACCGGCAATGACATTTTTGTCGCCCATAGCAAAGGCAGCCGCATTAAACTTTGGTTTTTGAGCCTCTCCGCTCTGAGAAGCCCCGCATTCAGGACAGAATTTCATTCTGAGAGCAATTGTTGCCCCGCAGCTTATACATTTTTTTTCCTGAGGAACAGGCGTTCCACAATCTCCACAAAATCTCATTCCTTCGGCAACTTCCGCGCCACAATTATTGCATTTCATATTTCAGTTTCTCCTGCTTTTTTTTATTGACTAGATAAAATGTATAGTATACATTTTATGCATAGGGAACATCGTACACGGTGGGCTGTCTCCTAATCTTAGTGAAAAGGAGACTGGTGCAGTATGACGAAATATGAAAAAGCGATGCTAGTCATTGCGATTTTAGACTTAGTTATAAACGCACTCGCTCTCTTCAAGTTATTCTTGTAGAAGCATAAAAAAAGCCTACCTCAGCGTCCAAACTCTGGTAGGCTTTTCAATAAAAGCTTTAAGGAGACAGCCGCTTGTGCGGTGTTCCCTTTCGTCTTTAAATATACGCCTTTTCGCCCAAAAGTCAAGATATTCCTTGTTGTTAAAATATTATTTATTCAGTTTCTCCACTTCTGCTTTTAGCGTTTCAATCTGAGGTTCAAGGTCTTTGATTTCTTTGTTGAGCTTTGCCTTCTGAACAATGCCTTGAGCGTCCAGACCAAGTGAAGCAACTTCTGCCTTCTTTGCGGCAAGGTCGTTTTCCAGCTGTTCGAGGACTGCTTTTGTTTCTGCAAGGGTATTTGCTTTTTCGGCTGATTCGGCTTTTGACTTTGCTTCGGCTTCAGCTTTTTTGCTTGCTTCTTTTGCTTCTTTTAGAGAAACTGCATTCTGAATTGTTGTACCGACTTTAAGTTCCCAGTTTTTGCAGACTTGTTCAGCATTGAAAAAATCAAGAGAAGCATCAGAAGGCGCAATGAATGTGGCATGTGTATCAGTATTAAACACAGGGTAAATGGAATCTTTACAGTATAATTTTTCATGAGCTACTTTATCAAAACCACAATAGAAAAGACGAAGATTCGAACATTTTGTAAAAGATGATCCAATAACTATTGTATTCTTCTTTTCAAAATCGTCTGAAGGAAGAATGAATATTTGCTTTACAGATTTCGGAAAGTGAGCACAGTAATACAAATCCGATTCGACTGAATTTGGATTATCAGTATAACTTGCATATGAACCATTCGCATCTTTAATACCTTTTTTTTCATCAGCACCTTTTATATGTATGCCACAAAGCAGCTGATTTGTGATGTTACCGACAGCTAAAACAGTATGGATTGGAGCATCGAATGAATTGTCAATACCGTTACCATCTTCATCATGCCACCAGAATTTTTCATTACTTTGCGGTGTGCCAATATATGCTTTTCCATCTGAGGTAAGAAGAATTCCGTCTGCGCATGGTCTTTCAGTCTTCAGTTTCGTATTTATTGCATATTTTTTACTGCATCTAACTAAAGATTTATAATTTTCGTCATAGTCATCATTTTCAATGCAGCCAGAATAGTTGATTTTTAAGGTTGTTCCATATTTCCATTTGCCAGTATTTTCATCAATCTGCATAAAGAAAATGTTTTCATTTGCTGGAAGTTCAAATCCTGTTTTTTCCAAATATTTTTTAACAATAGGCATAGTGCTTTCGTAGCGTTCTTTAGCCTTTTCCTGTTGAACTTTAGCCCTTTCCTGTTGAGCTTTAGCTTCTTCTTTTTCTCTGGCTTCTGCAGCAGCATTGGCTTCAGCTTGTTGTTGAGCTTTTACACCTAAACCTTTACGCCATCCAATAAGCCATAAAAAGGCTGCGATGCCTAAAGAGATTTTTGGAATAGATGGAATAGGACACCAAATAAATGGAAGTGTGATACCGGCAATAAAAAGAATAATCAAAATAAAATTAATTAAGCCTCTAAAAAATTTGATTTTTTTAGGTAATAGATATTCTGATTGTGAAATTTCGGCAAGCCACATAAAAATAGCCAAAATCTGCCAGAATATACTGAATTCTCCGCCACCAATTTTAGATTTGCATGATGTAAACATCATTGCAAACAAACCCAAAGTAAGAAAACCAAGCATTTTTTTCATATTTTTCATTTCAAATCCTCCAATGATTTCTTTGTATATATTTTAGTGCTTCAACATTTCGAAACACATTTTCCCGTATTCAGCCATGACTTTATAAGCACGGCCAATATCCTGACGTGCAAAGGAGCGGGCAATTACAGCATTTACGGATTTTCCGTTTTTTGTGATTTTTACAAGCTGTGCTTTCAGCGGATTTTTTACCAGCTGGATAGTTTCTTCTTTCAGAAATTCAACCTTAATATTTTCAGACTGCATTTTTTTGAACAAATCCACAAATATTACGCTTCCAAAAATCACATATTTTCGCTCTACCCTGAAAATCTCATCAATCAATGTTTCTACAAAAGGCTTAAGGAAGTTCAGATTTTTTTTGTTAATTCTGAACTTTGCCGAACAGTAGGGAAGCAATTCAAGCTGGCATTTCTGCATAAGGACATTCTGCTTTGCCAGCTTACAAAGTTCGTCTGTCCTTTCTTCTGGAAACTGCTCAGGTATATCAACGCCCGAATCTTCAAAGTATTTCAGAAAAGCAGCCTGCTTT
>JAHAZJ010000067.1 GCA_018385315.1 Treponema sp.
GATTACAACGTACCTGATGAAATGTATAAATGCTTCCAGTACAATGAACTGGAAAGAAATAAGGCTGCATAAATTTTTACACCTTAAACCTGTAAAAATTTTGTGTTGACTAAATAGCGCAGTTTAGTTTTAGTTTTAGGTTCCGTTCTTTCTTCCCGATATTTGCCTTCTGCTAGAAGAGATATGTCTTCTTTTATTCTTGATGCATATGGAAAATCTAATTCTGTTATCCGCCCAAAAAATGAACTTATCCATGGAACAATTTCATTAGAATCAATAATATCTGCTGTAAACTCAGAATGGCAATCATCTAATTCTTTGACAGTTCCTGTTACGGCTTCTCTTCTTAGTCTTGCCGGAATATAACTTTTTTCTCTCTCTGTTGGGTATTCAATTACAAAACGTACATGCTCTAATTCTGATGTCGTTTCCATCTTGAATGAAACTCCCCACATATGACATTCCATTTCAGAGAGCTTTTTTTCATATAATTCATATTCAGAACATATTTCTGATTTCTTAGCTACAAGTATTAATTCCAGGTTTTCAGAGAAGAGCATATCCTCATTTTTATTCCAAAATACTACATATGCTCGGCCTGTTTGTGTACTTATGAATATTTTTAGGGGAACTATTGTCCTCAATCCAAATCTTTCTGATTCTATTTCAACAAAACATTTTTCATTAATGGCCTCTAAAAGAATATACATTATTTCATAATCAATTGAGTTGAAAACAAAATGATGCTTGTAATGAATTGGAGTATTTAACGGCTCTGAATCTACATTGCTTAAACTGTCCAGAATAAATGAACCTATGACTCCTAAAGGACATGTTTCACTGGCAAACTGTATGGCTTGTTTTACTTCTTTTGAAGACAATAATTGTTTTAATTTTGTGGTATCGGTTTTTCGAATCTTTTTCTTGTCTTCTGAGAATTCTATAACTCCAGCTTCTGCTAGTTTTTCAAGCTTAACTTTTACACCTTTTTTATCAATTCCTTTGCTTACATATTTACCTAAAAGATCAACATGTTTTGTAGAATAACTATCTGAGGTTAGAGAGAACCAGTTGATACCATCTGGATAATCTTCAAGGATGTCCATAATGGCAAAGTCAAAAGACAAATTTGATGCAATAGAATTACTGGTTTTCCAAAGAGCAAAAAGGGGATTCTCTGTTTCTTCCCGGGTATCAAAGGAAATTACAGGGTTTGATTGTTTTTTCGTACTTGTTTTTGACGACATAAAGCGGTCATCCAGAAAGTTACGGATAGAATTCAGATTATTGGTGAAAGCCCGTGAACTTTTACCAAGATTTCCTGTTTCCAGATAATTATTAAAACCTTCCAAATACAGATTACGTACTAATTTCCTTATTACATCAAAGCTGCTGATCGCTCTATTCTGATTTGCCATAAGTATTATTATAGCATGGTTTTTAGGATTATGGCCTGCCTAAACTCAATTTTGCTGCTCTAATTGCTGAATCTTTTGTTTTGAATGTTGCAAAGGAGCCGGTTTCATGCCTGAAAATCAAATTATCCAGAGTTTTATTAGTAATTCGAACGCTTTCCTGGTCAGTTGCATTACAATTCCAGTGATCGAAATCTGGATAAATAATGAATTTTGAGCCGAACTTTTTGAAAGGATTTGTTGGGTAAAACTTATCTAAGATAACAATATCCTTGCCTTTATTCTGAAGTGCAATTTCTTTTGTCTTTCTTTCTAATTCTTTATCAGCCAGGAATTTATTAATCATAACATTAAGAACAAATTCAGCGTATTCAACTGCTTTTAGGAAAGCATTTTCTTGTGTAGCTCCATACAAGTCTTCCTGATTCATAGCTCGGACTATATCTGAATGCTGTGAAATTGCTGCATTTGGACCGTTGTTGTCTACAGTATCTATCGGACTTACAAATAAGTTGTCAAAAAGCAGGTATGTTTTTTTATCAAAACCGACCAATTTATATGTATCTCGTACAATTTTTCCAAATGCGGCATACGGATTTCCATTAGGGCGATATTCTTTACATTCTTTAGAGTGATGGTCATACTTTCCGTTTCCAATATCATACATAAAATATTCTGCATTATTTTTGTATTTGTAGATTTCATCTCTATTAATACGAATTATCTGTACGTCTTTATAAATAATTTTTAACCATGCTGTTGAGAAAACATCATCAGCATGAAATTTTCCGTGATGGGTTACTAATTTCTTCATATTCATTCCTTCCATTTATTATAGCTTACTTAGAAATATAAGGATCTGTTTTTTCTATATGTTGACAAAATACATTGAGTAATCGTTTTTTTTATAAAGGAAAAATCATTTTTTTTGAAGAAAAAATCCCCTGCCTGATTTTCTCTAACTTAATTAATCTGGAAGCACAGAGGGAACGAAGCGCGTGAAAGATTAAATCTGGGAACGGAAATGCTTATTTTGCAGAATAAATCCCCGGGTGCTCCATATGTTTCCGATGTAGTATTTTTCTAGGTTGATACAGGAAACTTGGAAAAAATCCAGTTCCTTATCAATAATGACGGTGGTACCTGGTATCGCCAAACTTTATATAACAAGGAGAAAACAACTATGGGTATGTTTTCAAGTGCCGATCAGGCAAAAGTAACTGGTAAGTTTGAATCTTTCAAACGTGGTAATTTTTCAGCAGCAGATACGGCTACCGTACTCAACAATACCGCAGACATTCTGAATAAAAGTGCTGATGGTCCTCTTGCAAAGTTTTTTGACGACATCAAGACAATGTGCCAGATGGTCAAAGCTTGGGCAAAGAAAGAGTACAAGGGAGTTCCTGTAAAAACAATTGGTATGATCATTCTTACATTGGTCTATGTTTTTTCCCCAATTGACATTATTCCGGATTGTATCCCTGGTATTGGCCTTGTTGATGACGCTGCGATGGTAGGTTTCTGTATTGCTGCTGCAAGAAGCGATATTGAAGATTTCAGAGTTTGGGCTCGCTCTCATTTGTAATTTTACTAGGAGGTTTAATTATGGTTTTAGAGGCAATCACATTAGGTGTTATCGGTGCTGCTTACGTTACAGGGGATGCTGATAGAAAGCAGAAAATGCGTAAGATTGGTTCTGAATTTGTGGATGTTGCTAAGACAACAGCGTCAGACACTGTTGCATTCACAAAGAAAACAATTCAGAAAATAAAGGCTAAGAAAGCTGATAAAGCAGGTAGCTGGTCTTAGGAGGTCGTATGAAAGGACGAATAGTTGATTTTTATACAGCAAAATCTCAGATGGCTGTGCAGGGAATAAGGGGCGGCCGTGGCTATTCAAATGAGCCGATACTTGGCGGATATTATAATGGGGCTGGTGCTTTCTGTTCTTATCCTGTAAGCCATCTTTATATGAAGGTTGTTTTGTACACTCCTAATGGAAATCGAACCGAATCAATTGACATTAGGGATTACGTAAAAGAACAGACCGGAGGTAGGAGAATTACCCAGAACTATGTCCAGCAATTGAAAGAAAATAACTGCGGTAAGAAGACATATTTCTCTGGTAGCTATGCTTATGGCTATGATCTGGATGATTATAGCATTCTTGATTTGTAGTTATTTTCTACGGAGGAAAGACTATGACTAAGGCAATGATTACAGCAATTATGGTTGCAGTTGCTGTTTTGGTTGTTTCAATCGCTGGTTTCTGTGTTTATTCCGGAGTACAGACGAGCCGTTATGAGAATACGGAGTATTCTTCAGAACATGCTATTAATAAGATGCTTGATATTGAAGAACTTCATATGGCTAGTTATCCATACAATGGAAAAACAGAGCGTGTTATTCAGAAGGAGTTAAAGGACGGAAAAACAAAGAGTAAATGCCTTTATCATGTTACATACAAGGGTCATGTGCAGCTTGGTACGACAGAGAAGTTAATGGCTTCAGTTGATGAGGAGAATAAAAGAATTACTGTGTCTATTCCGGAACCAAGGATTCTGGATTTAAGTGTAGACTTTGATTCTATCGATTACATATTTTTGAAAGATAAGTATGAGACGGAAACTATTTCTGAAGATTCTTATCAGCTTTGTCTGAATGATATGAGGCAAAATCTTGAAGTGGACAAGAGCATGATGAAAAAGGCTAAAAAGAATACTGAGAATCTGGTTCTGGCTTTGCTTAAACCGTTTTCAAAAGACTATACCATCCAGACAAACTAAGGAGGATTGATTTTATGACGAAGATTAATAAGACTAAACTTGTTATCGGCTGTTCTTTGGCAAGCATTGTGCTTCTGACACTGGCAGCCTTTTCTTGTGCAGGTGCAACAGATAAACCTGCATCTGTGTCCCAATTTACTCCTGATGTCGAAGAAATACGTTCTATATGCAGTCTTGCTACAACAGAATTGGATTATAACAATGTAGCAAAATCAAAGAAGACATACTGGTTCTTTAAGAGACGTGAGAAAAAACTCTGGATAGAACATAAAGGTGTTGTCAAAGTCGGAATTGATGTGAATAAGCTTGAGATTGTTCCCGAAGATGATTCCTGGCATATAACAATACCCAAGTCTGAAATTCTGAGCGTAAGTTGTGATCCGGATTCTTTTAATCAGGCTTCTTTTACTATGAGTAATTCTTCATTAAGAAAGTTTTCTGCTTATGAGCAGAATAAAGCAATGTCTGAAGCCGTGAACAATATGAAAATTGATGCAGAGAGTAATAATGAGATTCTTCATGATGCACAGCTCAAGGCCAAGAAGATAATAGAAAACTATTTCTCTCAGCTTAATAAAAAAACAAATAATGAAGTACATATAAAATGGGATTTACAGTAAGGAGTAGGTTTTATGAGTAATGGTCGAATTTCATCAGCTTTATTCGGAGGTATTTTCACATTTCTCGTCACTGGTGCTTTGAATGTATGTCACCATGTCCGCTATAAAAAACTGAATAATGCGAAACTCACTGTTACAGATTCTCTAAATCAGGATATCGGGTATTTGAGATGTAAGCTAGACGAACTTAAGACTCAAAAAGCTCGTTATGAGACAAGAAACATTTTTAAGCGTTTTTCCATAAGAACTCAATTGAAAGGTTTTGATTCAGACATTAAAGATATTGAGGGGCAGATTCGGGAAAAAGAACAGCGTATCTCAGAAATACGTTCCAGCAATACTATGAAAATGCTTCGTTACATAGAAAACAATATGAATTACGTTCAGACAGTTCCAAGTTCTAGATTGTTGCCATCATCAGTTAAGGGGTTCTAATTATGGATATGAAATCAAAGATTCAAGTAGCAAAACTTGCTACTTCATTAGGATGGATAGAAGAAAAGAATTGGAAAACACCAAAAATTCTTTTTGATGCGTATAGAAATACTGTTCAGCAGAAAGCTGTAAAAAATGCGGCTAAAGCCGGATATACCTTTTTACAAGAGATACTGAATATAAAACACATCTGAGATAACTAAAATTCTTTCTATATAATAAATAGTTTCTATGATTTGTATAGCTTTACGGGCTACCTATCGATTTCAAAAAAGCCAGTTCTTTTTTATAAAACATATATCTTTTTAAGACTTCACCCCCTATAAATTAAGAAAATAGAATAGTTTTATTTTTCGCAGAATTTCTCCCCGTGTGCTCCTTATTATTCTGATGTACTATTTTTTTAGATTGATTTAGGAAACTTGGTTTTATTCCAGTTCCTTATATCAATTATTACGGTGATACCTGGTATCGCCAAACCTCAAATAACAAGGAGAAAACAGCAATGGGATTGTTTTCAAAGTCCGATAAGGCAAAGGTAAATGGCAAGTTTGACTCTTTCAAACGTGGTAATTTCACTTCAGAAGACACAGCAACTGTACTAGACAACACAGATGACATTCTGAATAAGGGTTCTAATGGTCCTCTTGCAAAGTTTTTTGACGACATCAAGACTATGTGCGCAATGGTAAAAGCTTGGGCAAGAAAGGACTATAAAGAAGTCCCAGTTAAAACAATTGGAATGGTAATCTTAGTTCTTGGTTATGTTTTCTTCCCACAGGATATTATCCCTGACTATATTCCAGGTCTAGGTCTAGTTGATGATGCCACAATGGTTGCTCTTTGTCTTGCCGCTGTAAAAAGTGACATTGAAGATTTCAAAATTTGGGCAAAGGCACATGCCTAGTGGTAAGGGGGAATAAATATGTTTTTTTTAATTCCTTTAGGTATTGCTGCCGTTTCGGCATTATCAACATCAACTATTGTTGGCGGGGCTGCAGCAACTGCTTTAGCTGTAGGTTTAAAGAAAGCTGCTGATAGAGTAGAGGAAAACAATATAGTGGCTGTAAATCAGGCTCGAAAAGATTCTTCTGAATTGATTAAGAGTTACCGCTCAAAAGTTGATTCTGATAAAAACACATATAAGGCTCAAAAGGCTAATGAGCTTCAGAAGCAGATTTCATCATGCGAAATGAATAAAAAAGACAAGGAAACTTGTTTCGCGCAGCTTAATAAAATGCTTGCTGTGAAATAATGGAGGCTTGGTATGTATCAATTATTTGAAATAATCAGTGGCAAGAACGCTGAAAGAGATGCAGCCCTTTCTGAATTAAAGAAAAAGACAGTCTTTGCAAACCAGGTTATGCAGGATGTCTATTCTAATCGTGAAGGCGCTCTAAAAAAGAAACAGGAGGAAATTTCCAGAATGCTTGCAGACGGAGACTTCGAGGATGCGATGTCTAAACTTGCAGAGGCAGATGCTTTAATGAATCAATCTCCTGATGAAGAGATAAAAGAAAGACTGTGTGAATACAGTTTGCGTAAATGCAATTAGTTTTAAGGAGGATAGTTATGTCAAAAACTACAAAATTGCCGGTACCATCAACAGGAAAATCTTCTTTACCGCTTATGGCAGTTGGATCATTCGTTGAATCTGTTCCTAAGGTTGTTACTTCAATCGGCTCTATAGTTGAGAGTTGTAATAATCGTGATGTTCGTATGTGCGAAATTCAAGCTAGAACAACTCTTGAGAATTCCAAGATAGAAAAGGACTATCTTGATAAATGTAATAAATGGGCATTCAAATCGGATGTAATGCATTGTTCATTCCAATCAGAGAAAATCTCTGGGAATCAAATTGTCGATATGGCAAAGGAGTTTGCAAAATGAATCCAGTAATAATTCAGACAGCATCTGTGGTGGCCAGTACGATTTCTGAAGCTGCATCTACTGTTTCTAGGATTGTTGAGTCCAATAATTGGAGAGATGTAGAATTATTTAAGATTAAGAAGGCTACAGAAGTCAGTTGTAACAGAATTAGAGGTAAGGCTAGGGTGGATAAAGCTGCGATTGATTTTTGTTATGAGCAGGCTTCTGCTGCGCTTAAGTCGAAAAAACTTACAAGTGCTCAGAAGAGAGATATCTTTATAGCTATGACAAATAAAATGTTAAACACATAAATATTTGTCATAGGGGAAAAAATATGTCAACTTTATAGTTTGGCTGTTCCTTATATATATTGTTGATCAACGATAGGGAAGTACCGGGCTTCATATAACCGGACTAAACTTAATTCTTATAGGAGACAATAATAACTATGAAAGATTTTAATCACAAAGACATTGAAAACATGGAAGAAAAGGTTGGTGGAAAGTTTGAATCATTTGATTCTTATTCAGAAGATGATGCTCAGAAGGTCATGGATAATCAGGAAAAGATTGAAAAGATTGCTTCAAATGAGACTCTTCATAAGTATCTGAATGATATCAAGCTTTATTTCCAGATGCTTGGTGACGTATTTACAGGTAAATATAAAAAGGTTCCTGTTGGTACAATTGCAGCCATCGTCGGTACACTTTTATATGTTTTGTCACCAATTGATTTCATTCCGGATTTCATTCCTGTCGTTGGATATCTTGATGATGCAGCAATGCTTGCAGTTTGTCTGAATTTCACAAGATTTGATGTGGAAGAGTATAAGAAAAGTCGAAAGCAACTTTCGGCATAATACATCTTTATAATTTGCTGAAAAAGGACGGAAAAATGAGAAGCACAATAAAATGGCATAAAGAACTAATTGAAGATAAGTGGTTTAGTGTCGCAGACATAGAACATGTACCAATGATTGAGCACTGCAAAGACGGTTCGTATAAGGTCAGGAACTGCAATGGCAAGGCAATCATTCATAAGGAATTTTCTGATGCTGTAAAGCTTGCCATTGAAACCCACAAGAAGTTCAGCAAATTCAATAAGCGGTTTGATGGGGATAAGAGTTAGCAAGATGAAAGAGTCCACAAAAGCTTATTTGAGTGGAGTAGGTAAAAGGCTGAAAGGGCTTTCAGAGGTACTCCTTAATATGACAGTTCCAGTTGCTGTTGAAGCTGCTATAGAAAAAGCTTGCAGCGTTATAAATGAGAAGTTACATGAAATGTATAAATCTACAATCATGAATTCCGTTATAACTCTTGGACTGAATATTGCAGGTATGCTGGTTGCTCTTTTCAATCTTTTTGGGATAGTTGTTTCGAAATATGTAGCTGCACTATTCTTTTTTACTTCTTTTGTCTTCTTCACTTTCAAGATGATAAAGTTCATACAAAACTACGGAAGAACAACACTTGATATCGGAAAGAATATTGTGATTTCCAAGAGTGTTTCGACTGGTATCGAAAACTATGTCTATCAGCAGTTCCCGGTTGTGTCACTTGCTTATACTGGAATTGAGATTGCCGCTTGTCATCTGCCAGCCTTAAGAAAAATTCCGAGCATAAAAGAAACTGTAAAACGGATTATTCAGGTGTTCTGGAAACAGGTTTTAGTTTATGTTCTTGTTGTTTTGATATATTCGGTTGGTGTGTATTGGGTTGCTAAACCCATACTGTTAGAAAAATTTGTTGGTTTAAAGTGGTATGAGGTCTATTTTTACCCTTTATATCATTTTATATTGCTTTTCAAGATTATTTAGGAGAATTAGATTATGAATTTTATGCCGCCTCGATATGGAGAACTTGTTCCATTGGTATGTTTGAAATGTCACAAACACTTTGTTGGCCCTAATCCTACTGGAGATAGGATCTTTGAAGATTTATTTAAAAAGAGAAAAAAAGCAAAGTGTCCTGAATGTGGAAGTTCAAAAGTTATAAGAAATCCCTGGGTTTTATTCTAAGAAAATAAAATAAAAATTGTCCACTTAGCGATTTTTTCGTTCCTTATCTATTGTATCAATGGTTAAGGAGACGATTATGGACAAATTAGTATGTGCAGGTTGGAAACAGAGTTCTTGTGATGATGGGCCAGGCATGAGAAGTGTCCTTTTTCTCCAAGGATGCAGTATGCATTGCCCAGGCTGCCAGAACAGCTGTACGCATAATTCAAAAAATGGAAAACACTTTTCAATTGAGGAATTAGTTGACTTTATAAAAGAGAATTGCAGGAACAAAAAAATTACTATTTCAGGGGGCGAACCTCTTGAGCAATTCTCTTCTTTACTCGTTCTTATAAAAACACTCTATAGTTGTGGCTTTAATATCTGTCTTTATACTGGCTGGGACTATGAGAAAGTTCCATCAGTCCTTCATCGTTATTTGAAATACTTGAAATGTGGTCATTTTGATGTTTCTAAAATGAATCCAAATCTTATGTATGTCGGTTCGACAAATCAGAAGATGTTTAAGAATAATTGTGGTATAATGGAAGAAATGAATCTTATGCTGTTAGAGGAATGTGCTTAAAATGGAAAAAGAACTTGCTAACTATCAAGCTAATGCTACACAGAGAATAGTTAAAGCTGGGGAAGATAAGTTAAAGCAGGAATTATTAGATTCTGAAATTCCTGAGTTCGCAGTTCATAATCATAAAACCAAGGCAGTTCATATACATGACTTGGAATTTTATTCTATTTCACATAATTGTATAGGTATCAGAGTACAACATTTGCTAGGGAACAAAGAATACTCAGTAAAGCAGGCTCTAAGAGAATTAGGACGAAAGATAATCTGGCTTACAAATATGCAGTCTGGAGGAATTGGCTTTATAGATTTTGATTCTGATATGGCCGAATATGTAAATACAGATTCTGACGAAGAAATTATTGAGGAATTACGAGAGTTCTTCTTTGATCTTAATGTATTTAGCAGAAAAGGTTGTGAGAAACCTTACGTAACTTTCAATTTTGGATTAAATACTACCGGGACAGGAAAGCGTTTTTCTCGCTTGTTATTGAAAGCATATGCAGAAGGGGATGAGGATGGTAATCCTTTTATTTTTCCAAATCTTGTGTTTAAGCTAAAAGAGTATATTAATATTGATGAAAAATCCCCAAATCACGATTTATATATAAATGCATTAAAAGTAACTTCTAAACGAATGGTTCCTACCTATTTTAATTGTGATGCGCATGGAAATAAAACGGTAAACCCAAATAATATAGGAATAATGGGATGTCGAACACGTGTAGTTTCAAATCTTTATGGTGAAGAAACAGGTATAAAACGAGGAAATATTGCATGTGTAACAATTAATCTAGTTCAGCTGGCATTCCGAAGTAGTGGTAACTTAAATACTTTTTATGATTTACTAAATAAAAAAATGGAGGAGAGTAAAGAACTTCTTTTACATAGATTTGCGACTTTGTGTGAAAAAGGAGATTTTTCTTCTTTACGAAGAAATAATCTTTACGAAAACTCAGATAAGCCAATTGAAGAAATGTTAAAATCAGGGACCCTGTCCATTGGATTTATTGGGCTTTGGGATGCAATATCGGTTCTTCATAATGTGAGATTCAATGATGCGAAAGATATGTCTCCATATAGAGAAGAAGCTCTATTTATTATTTCACAGATGAGAGGAGTTGTAGATGGTTATAAGGATGAATGTAAGTTGAATTTTTCCTTATTGGCATCTGCTGCTGAAGGTGTTTCTGGTTCATTTGCAGAATATGATTCAAAACATCTTGGAAAGGATTCTTGTGTATGTGCTAAAGGATATTATACAAATTCTTTCCATGTTCCTGTTTTTACAAATGCAGATTATATTCAAAAAATTGATCTAGAGGCTCCTTTTCATGCGCTCTGTAATGGTGGGTGCATAACATATGTAGAAATGGCCGAGATACCAGGAAAAAATATAGAAGCAACTAAAGAGGTTGTGGACTATGCTTATAAAGCTGGATGTAATTACATAGGCATAAATTTTCCCTTAGATAACTGCAATGATTGTGGATTTGTAGGAAGGATAATGAACACTTGTCCAAAATGTAAATCTACAAATATCAGAAGATTGCGAAGGGTTTCAGGATATTTGGCAGAAGAAAATAGATTTACAGATGGAAAAAGAAAAGAGATGCTGTTACGAAAATCGAATATAGAATTTAGTTAAAAAGTGTCAACCATGAGGAATAAACACCCCTTATATATTATAGAAAATTAAAGCAGAGAGGTATTGCTATGAAAAAGATAATTATTGCATCATTGCCAAGTGATGATCGATTGGAAAAGAGATTATATCCTGTTGATGGAAATGCAACAATTCAGGTAGATGTACCTGTATATTTTGCAGTTAATTCTGCTATGGCAAATAATCTTCAGAAAGATGATGATGTAAAGGTTATCCTTGTTGGAACAACTCGTGTTGATGACTGTGTTCAGAAGAATGCTCAGAAGTTTATGGACGAACTTCAGGAATTCAATAAAGTTGGAGCATCAATTCGTCCAGCTGTAATTACAAGACCGTTTGATGAGTCAAAAACAAATTTCCACGAATTATATGAGGCCTTGCTTGATCAACTTGAAGAAGATGCAGAACTCTATGTCGATGTTACATTTGGACCTAAGACACCGATTCTCCTAATCTTTAGTGTGTTACAGTTTGCTGAAAAATTCTTCCATTGCTCAATAGGAAATATTGTTTATTCGAAAGTAATCTTCAAGAAAGGTTCATCAGAAGTTATCCCCGGTTCAGAGATGATTTATGACATTACACCTTTGTATATGCTTAACAGTATTACAAACACAATAGAATGTTCTAGTAGTGAAAAGGCAGTCAAAGCCGTAAAATCTCTTTTTGAGGACTAATTGATGGATAATAAAGAAAACTCTCATTTTGATGAGATTAATGCTCTTTATTTTGAATACGCCTCATTAAAACACAAAGAAAATGTTGAAAACAAATTGCAGTCTCTCAAGACTTCAATTATTGTTGAGACTTGTAAAATGTTTCATCTGGATAGAGCAGAGTATCATTATAAAGATATTAATTATCAGGAATATGCTGAAGAAATATTCATCGCAGTAAAAGATTCTCTTGAATATTATAAAATTAAGACTGTTGATAAAATTGATGAAGGATTTGCAAAATATTTGATAACTTCGGTTAAGAAAAAGGTAAAATTTGCTGCTGCACAGGGAGCTGTTGAGGAAAAAAATACAATGGATATTCCGCGAGATAAGATTTTGCTACTTCGTCGGATTAAGAAAGAGAATGATCAGTTATTCCGATTGGGTATCAAAAATCAAGAAAAGCGATTTTTTCAGATACAGCGTAACTTAGGTTTGTCAGATAAAGATTGTAAAGAATTGATTCCATTGGCCTTGAATGAAACAGTTTCTCTTGAGAAATCTATTGGCAATGAAGATGATGGTGCCAGTATAGGAGATTTTATTGGAGCAAAGGCTTTTTCTCCGCAAGAAATGATTGATAAAAGAGATGCCTTAGTTGAGATTTTTGAATTGATTCAAAAATCTTGGAAAGAGTTTAAAGATCCTGAGACACGTAGTCTTCTATCAGATGCCCTCACTGCAGATATCTTAGAAATTATGTTTGACTCATGTAATTTGGAAGGACCTTTCGGAAAAAATTCTTCAGAATATGAGAATATGGATGTATTTGAAAATTATTCCTTTATAAATCTTGAGATGGTTAAAAACTATTTTAATGATTCCTCATATAAACTTCCTAATCTTACTGAAATTGGTTTGGCTCATGGAGGAATGTCAAAAAGTGGTGTCTCAAAAAAAATAAAAAGGTTTTATGAACTGATTAAAAAATGAAAGTGAGATGATTATAAAAATATTATGAAAGTCGGAATATTTGGGGAGGGGTATGTTGGTTATTCTCTTGCGTTATTATTATCAGAAACTGAAGATGTCACTTTGATTGATGTGGATGATGAGAAAATTCAAACAATTAATAACAATATACCATGCTTGGGTGAAGTAAATCTTTCTTATAGTAAATTGTCATCACTGAATATTCAAGGATTGCATTTTAAAATGAGTGCGTAAAACGACACAGAAAAAGGAGCAGATTTAAGGTGTAAACAGCCGATAAATTAAGCAAGGCGGTTAGCACATGGCAAAGAAACGACAGTCATTCAGCAAGGATTTCAAGGCAAAAGTTACACTTGAAGCATTACGATAAGAATCTACGATTCAGGAAATTGCAGTAAAGTATAGCATTCATCCGAATCAGATTTCCCAATGGAAAGCACAGGCAATTGCCGGACTGGCTGACATTTTTGAACGACCGAATAAGAAATCAGAAGAAACGAGAAAACAGGAAGAGGAAAAAGACAGTCTTCTGAAAACAATCGGTGAACAAAAAGTCGAAATTGATTTTCTAAAAAAAAGTACAAGCAGATATACGGCTACGATCCAATCTTGTAGGGTCTGCTTACAAGGTTTTAACCATTTCTCATCAGTTCAGGCTGCTTGGGATTTCCAGAAGCCAGTATTACTATGAGCCGAGTTCAGAGCAGAATGAAAAAGATTTCAATCTGCTTGTGAAAATCAAAGAAGTTCAGATTAAGCATCCGTATTATGGTTACCGCAGAATCTGGAGAGAAATAAAAAAAAAACGGCGGAGACACTATCTTGTCGATTACGACATCCAAATCAGCATGGACGGAAAAGACCGGGCTTTGGATAACATCAGAATTGAGCGTCTTTGGAGAAACCTCAAGTACGAGGACATCTACAATAAACGCTATGAAACAATGAAAGACTTGAAGGCCGGCATTGATGCCTACTTCAACTTCTACAACACAGCAAGGTTTCATCAGTCGCTGGATTACAATGTACCTGATGAAATGTATAAATGCTTCCAGTAAAATGAACTGGAAAGAAAACGGGCTGCATAATTTTTTACACTTTAAACCTGTAAAAATTTTGTGTTAACTAAATAGCGCATTTTAGATAAACTTGAAAATGTAAAGTTTTATTCAGAAAAGTGCGGATTTAATATCGAGTCAACCGAAAAAGACGGAAATGTTAAAGTTGTCTGCTTAGTTCTAGGGAAGTTCTGATTAACACTTGAAGCGATTACTCAGTAGTTTCTGTCAAATTTGTATTTTATGAGGTGTTTATGTTGAAAATCATTGAAGCAAAAAAAGAAGATAGAGATACCGTAATGAATCTTCTGGAAAAATATCTTTACGAATTTTCTCAATGGGAGAAAAATGATGTAAACAATAATGGTTTATACGGATATGAATATTTGGATTGCTATTTTGAAGAAAAAAACAGGTTTCCGTATTTAATAAAACTTGACGGTAAACATGCGGGATTTATTCTTGTCAGCGATTATCCTGAAGTTCCGGGAGAAAAAACGGATTTTTGTCTGTCAGAATTTTTTATTATGAATAAATACCGAAGAAAAGGCTATGGAAAGGAAGCTGTTTTTCAGGTGCTGAATATGCATCATGGGAAATGGCAGTTAAAAAGACATCCGCATAATATTGGCTCCGTTCATTTTTGGAATAATGTGATTGCAGAATATACAAAAGGAAATTTCCGTCTGGTGGAAAAATATCCCAACAAAGAAGTAGCCTATGATGACGGAACTTTGGCTGATGTATTTTTCTTTGAAAATTAATCTAAGCCCGAAAAAGTGAATTTGGATATTTCAAAGAAAAACTGCAGGTCATGTTATAAAAGGTTCAATTTCGAGTATTTGATTTACAAACCGTGGCAAGGATAGTAGCCCCTGCGAAGCAGTCCACTGGACCGAGCGAAGCGAGGGAAGCGGATGAGCGTTAGCGAAGGGCGAATAGCCTGTTTTTTGCGAAGCAAAAAGCCACCCTAAAAATACGTCGAGTCAAGGCACGCTAACGCTTAAAGCCTTGACTTCGCCGTTTTGAGGGGGTTGTACTACCCCCTCAATAAAAATTTAAAACTCGACATTTGTCCTAAAAGGTTAATACTGAAAAATCTTCAATAGTATTTATTCAGTGTTTCCATAACTTGAAAAATTTATAAATGTTCATGTTTTGCTGACGGCTATCTGGTTGCAAATGTTTTCCGCCTTTTGGAGTAGGAAATCAAAACTTTTGTCGGGCAGAGTTAAAATCTATAAAATTTTTTGGAAAAATTAAAATGAAAGAAAATATAAAATTTGATATGACAGTTCCATGCGGAAATGGTTTGGTAAACATTCGGGTTGGTGCAATCATCATGAAAAAAGATAAGATACTTATGGTTGCAAACAATAAA
>JAHAZJ010000070.1 GCA_018385315.1 Treponema sp.
CGGGACTACGAAGTGCCTCTGAAGCTGACGAGCGCAGCGAGATGGATAACTTCCAAACAGCTTCAGCGAGCAGCTTCGTAGGCACGTTGTAGCGGTAGTACTTTTACTCTAAGACGCTGTGGGAAGTGTGTTTGTTATTTTTTATTACCTATTGACATAGTAGGTATAAGTGATTAATATGAATTTAAGATTGAAACCTAAAAGGAGGCACATATGGCAAAAATCTATACTTCAGCAGATCAGTTAGTTGGTCACACACCTTTATTAGAAGTATCTAATATTGAAAAAGAATTGGGACTTAATGCAAAAGTTCTTGTAAAATTGGAATATTTTAATCCTGCAGGTAGTGTTAAAGACCGTATTGCAAAAGCAATGCTTGATGATGCAGAAAAAAGTGGAAAATTAAAGAAAGGTTCTACTATTATTGAACCAACTTCTGGAAATACAGGTATAGGTCTTTGTTCTGTTGCTGCAGCTCGTGGTTATAAAGTTATTATTGTTATGCCAGAAACAATGTCTGTAGAACGCAGACAAATTATGAAGGCTTATGGTGCAGAATTAGTTTTAACAGAAGGTGCCAAAGGAATGAAAGGTGCTATTGCAAAAGCAGATGAACTTGCGGCTTCTATTCCAGACAGTTTTATTCCAGGTCAGTTTGTAAATCCTGCTAATCCTAAAGCACATTATGAATCTACTGGACCAGAAATCTGGGAAGATACTGATGGTAAAGTTGATATTTTTGTTGCCGGTGTTGGAACTGGTGGAACAATTACAGGGACAGGAAAATATCTTAAATCAAAAAATCCTGATGTAAAAGTTGTTGCAGTGGAACCAGCCTCATCCCCAGTTTTAAGTAAAGGTACTGCCGGTGCTCATAAAATTCAGGGAATTGGTGCAGGTTTTGTTCCAGATGTTCTTGATACAAAAGTTTATGATGAAATCATTCCTGTAGAAAATGATGATGCTTTTGCAATCGGTAAATTGGTTGGTAAAAAAGAAGGTGTTTTAGTTGGTATTTCCAGTGGTGCTGCTTTGTGGGCTGCCATAGAACTGGCTAAAAAACCAGAAAACAAAGGAAAAACAATTGTTGCTTTATTGCCAGATACTGGGGACCGCTATCTTTCTACACCATTATTTGCAGATTAAGAATAATCATATATAATAGGTAGGTAAGAGGATATTATATGATTGTTTCTACCCGTGGACGCTATGCATTGCGTGTTTTAATTGATATGGCAGAGCATATGAATGATGAAAGAATCCCTTTAAAAGAGATTGCTGAACGTCAGGAAATTTCTCAAAAATATATAGAATCTATTATGACTTTGCTTTCAAAAAACGGCATTGTTGACGGCGTACATGGAAAAGGAGGCGGTTATAAACTTAACCGTACTCCAGAAGAATACAAAGTTGGTGATATCCTCCGAATTACTGAAGGAACTTTGGCTCCTGTAATGTGTCTTGAAAAAGGAGCCCCACCTTGTCAAAAGCAGGAAAAATGCAGAACCCTTCCTCTATGGACTAAACTGGATGAACTTATAGAAAATTATTTGGATAGTGTTTCTATAAAAGATTTAATGAAAGTTTAGTTTTTTTCATTTATTAAGCCAAATTATTAATCAATTTAAAAAAAAATCAAAAAATTTGTTTTTTTCTTGTATGATACTATTGACAGTAACATAATCTGGGTGTATTGTTACTATATAAAGAAACTTACTATGTATAGAAACAATCTATAGTAAGTAATCAGAATAAAGGAGAATAAAAATGGAAAAACGCGAATTAAAAACAGAGTCTAAAAAAGGTCTTTCACTTCAGGATTTATTGCTTACAGCAGTATTACTTGCAGCAGGTGCAGTATTAAAATTCTTTGTAGGTTCAATTATCAATATTGCTGGTATGAAACCTAACTTTATAATTGCTATGTATTGTATGGCAATTGTTCTTATTAGACCAAACATTTTGTATAGTTTGATTATTGGTATTTTAGCAGGTGCTATTTGTCAGTTCTTCCCGGGAACTCCTTATTTAAACTTTGCATCTGAAATTGCTGGAGCTGTTTGTATGGGTCTTATGATTATGATTCCTTTTAAAACAAAGAAAATGTCTGTTGTTCTTGCCGTAATCAACACATTTGTAAGTACAGTAGTTTCTGGTGGATTATATACAATCCTTCTCTTTACTGTAATTAAATCTGATCCTGCTGCAATGGCTGCTTATGTACCAATTGTTTCATGTACTGCTATCTTGAATGCAATCATCGTTGGTGTATTGTACTTGCCATTGATGAAAGTTTTGAAAAAGGATGTTGTTGTTGCTGAAAAATAAGCAGAATAGGAATTATTTATGATTGAAATACAGGAATTAACTTTTAAGTATTCAAGTGCAAAAACAAATGCTTTGGAAAACCTTTCTCTTCATATTGAAAAAGGGGATTTTGTTGGCGTAATTGGAGAATCTGGGGCAGGAAAAACAACTTTTTGTAATTGTATAAACGGGCTTATACCTTATCACTATACTGGAGACTTTTATGGTTCTGTAAAAATTGAGGGACAGGATACTTTTGAAGTAGATTCAGGAAAACTTGCTCTTAAAGTTGGTTCCGTATTTCAAGATATTGAAAGTCAGCTGGTAAGTTATTTTGTTGAAGATGAAATCCTTTTTGGTCTGGAAAATTTTGGTGTACCAGCAGAAGAAATAGAAGGAAGAATCACTTCTGCATTAGATGCACTTGGAATTGGGGAATTGCGCCATAGAGAAGTTGCTTCTCTTAGTGGTGGACAAAAGCAAAAGGTTGTAATTGCGGCAATTCTTGCTTTGGAACCAGATGTGCTTGTTCTTGATGAACCAACAGGAGAATTGGATCCTGCTTCATCTGTTCAGATTTTTGAATTGCTAAAAAAACTGAACGAAGAAAAAGGCATAACAATTGTAGTAGCAGAACAGAAAATTATGCTGCTGTGTGAATATGTAAAAAAACTAATGGTTCTTGAAAAAGGTACTTGTGTTCATTATGGAGAAATCCGCAGTACCCTTACCCATCAAAAAGAAATGGAAGAAGCCGGAATAAACTGCCCAAGGGTTTTGACACTTACAACTAAAATGGCAGAAGAGGGACTTGTTCCTGCCGGTTATTCAAAAGAAGATTGCATCTGTATAAATGCACAGGAAGCAGCAACTTTTGTAAAGAAAGTTATGGGAGGCCTAAATGTCTAATGAAAACTCACAGATAATGCTGGAATTTAAGGATGTAAGCTTTTCTTATAACCAGACTGCCAATGTTCAGAATTTGAACGTAACTGTTGAAAAAGGTGATTTTGTTGCAATTATTGGTTCAAATGGAGCTGGAAAGTCAACTTTTTCAAAATTATGTAATGGTCTTTTGTTACCAAGCTCTGGAGATGTTCTGGTAGTTGGTAAAAATACAAAAAATGAAAAAGTAAGTGATTTGGCTAAAAATATTGGATTTTTGTTTCAGAATCCTGACCGCCAGATTTGCTGCGATACTGTTGAAAAAGAAATTGCTTTTAGTTTAAGAAACAATGGATTTTCAGAAGAAGAAATTACTAAGCGTGTAGAAGCAACTATTTCAGAATTTCATTTTGATGGAAAAACGGAACCTTTTAATATGAGTCGTGGACAACGCCAGCGTTTATGTCTTGCATGTCTTATTGCATTAAATCCGGAAATATTGATTCTTGACGAGCCAACAACAGGACTTGATTACCGTGAGTGTATGGAAATGATGGAAAGAATCCGTCAGTTAAATGAAACAGGTACAACAGTCATTATGGTTTGTCATGATATGGAAGTTGTTCTTGATTTTGCAAAAACTGTAGTAGTTATGAATCGAGGTGAAATTGTAAAAACAGGAAGTACCAGAGAAATTCTTTCAGATAAAGAAGTGTTGGGAAAAGCTCGCCTGCTTCCACCTCAGATTGCACAGACTTGTCTTTTACTTGGAAATGAGTACAAAAATGTCTTTACTGTAGATGAAATGATTAAACGAATGAAAGAAATTAAAGGAAATAGGGGGGAGTAAGATGAAAGGATTTTTAGACTATTTACCTGGCAATTCAGTTTTACATAAAATGCATCCTTTAATTAAGATTTTTGTTTCCATTTTGATTTGTGCGGCAGCATTTACATCTTCTTCATATTATTTATTATTGGGGATTATTATTTTTAATATTCTTATGGGTGTTGTTGGAGATGGAAAAGAACATTGCGGTTTATTAAAGAGAACAGCCGGCATTGTAAAAGGACTTTTTAAGATGTCGATTTTTCTTTTCATATTGCAGATTTTGGTAATCAGAACTGGTACAATTGTGGTACCAATAGGTACAAGCTTTGGTTTTACAGATGCTGGTATTAAAAACGGTTTGCTTTTAGTATTGAGATTAACAGCTGCAACTTTACCACTTTCAATTTTGATTTCTGTTACTAACTTAAATGATTTGTCTAATACTCTGGTAAAAAACCTGCATTTGCCTTATAAATATGCTTTTGCATTTACTTCTGCAATCCGCTTTATTCCAGTTTTTTCTTCTGAAATGTCTGGAATTATTGAATCGCAAAAAGCCCATGGTGTAGATTTTGATGTGAAAAATCCTTTTAAAAAGATTGGAATGATTTTGCCACTTTGTTTTCCATTGCTGCTTTCGTCTGTAAGAAAAATTGACTCAACAGCAACTGCCGCAGAATTAAGAGGTTTTTATCTTAGAACAGCAAGAAGTTGTTCAAAAACATATAAAATTGCTTTTAGAGATGTGTTATTTACATTGATTGGCCTGGCACTTTTAGCTGGCACTATAATCCTGAATATTTTGCATTAATAAAAAAGACTGGCTTTGAAGTGAATCTCGGGCTGGCCTTTTCATTTATATCGCAAACTGCAAAACTTCTTCTTTTGTTAATTCAATCAACTTCTTACCAATCTTCCTTGCATATCTGGAAAGTTCCAGAAGATTTACATTACAACTAGGTGCACTCTTGTATGGATCTGGAGCTTCGTAATATGAAGGTGGAAGTTCTTCATTTTCAAGAAACTTTGGTTTTGTTATTGTTTCAGTTCCATTCATAATTATATACCTCCAATAGTTTTTTAGCTTCAATTTCATTTACAAAAAATTGATAATCATGCAACATGCCTAAGAACTCTGCATTGAAAGTCTTTATATAATGTTCAAGCAATTCTTTGTTTGCAGCAAAACCATGCATTGCTCCGGCATATCCCCATTGGATAGATTTGTCTGCAGCAATTGCAAATAAATGTCCACCTACGCCTATATATTTCTGCTTCCCAAAATCATGCTTATTATTTTGAGGAGCTGTACAGGCCCAATGCAAATAAACAGCATGTGAGTTTATATCATTCTTTATACCAACAAGACCTTGGATCTCGTTGGTATCTTTTAATGCAAGTGCATAAACTTCAACATCAGCCGGAATCTCATTCCAATTGATATGCCATCCATTTTCTGTATTGAATTTTTTGAGATACGAACGGCTTTCAATTTTGAAAACAACGGTTTCTTTGATTTCTCCAGATTCAGTATCTCTTAAACAGGGAACAATTTCATCAATCCAGATATCAATACAACCTTGTTCTAGAAGTTTTGATTCCATCAAACAAATTATAACATAATATTTGTCATGTTTCTAGTTTTGAATAAATCTGCCGGATTAATTATTAGAGCTTCTGCAATTTTTATCATCATTTCAAAAGATGGTTTTGCTTTTCCAGATTCAATTCCACCAATCGTTCCTGTTCCACAATTACAAATTATTGAAAGTTGGGCAAAAGATATGGATAAAACCTTTAAAGATTTAAATGCTATTACAAAAGATGCAGAATCTGGAGCTGTGGGTTATTCTTTCGAAAATTGTACATTACTGAAGATTGAGCAACCCGAAAAAAAGACTTCGGGCTGGGAAGAAGTAACTTTCTTTTAATAAGAAAATCCAACAAAGATGATAACCGTGAAGTTTGCTAAGAGATTCCCATGTCAAGCACGAGAACGACGATAAAGACCAGTCCGAAGTTTGACTGGACTTTTATTAATTTATAAAGCTGAACTATTTTTTTATAAAAGTTTCTCCACCCCATGAAACAGAAGTTGCATCTTTATTCGGAATTACAAAAGTCTGAGAACCTACAAAAGCTCCATACTGTCCTTCAACATCAAGATAATTCTTTGTCACCTCATAATGGCCTGAATAAATAGATGTTTTTATACCAGATGAAGTCATGTAATAATCTACAGTCTTATTATTACTAAATTTTATTGTAGTAATAACTACTCCCATATTTCCAGTATCTGCTTCCCAAGTTGTACCGGCAAATGGATCTTCTGCATTATTCGAATTACCATCAGATGAACTAGGATTACTACATGCAATAAAAGACAATGTAAGTATTACCGAAGCAATTATTGCTACAACCTTGATTATTTTTTTCATAAAACACTCCTTAGATTTATTTGAAAATTCATAGAAACTAACTTTCGACGAAAGTTTTATAATTTATAAATTTCTGTTTAATTTCCAATACCTAAATCATAATAAGAGTAATTATATTACATATTTAAGGGTAATACAATTACTCTTTTCGTTTTAATAGTAATGTCATTCAATTTTGAAAAAGCATTATTTTATTAAAAATGATTCTATGAAATTAAATGAAATACAAAACAGACTTGGTGAAAATATAAAGCAGATTAGAAAAGCAAAAAAATTAACTCAGTTCCAGCTTGCCGAGAAAGCTAATGTTTCTGAGGATACAATAAAAAGTCTGGAACAAGGACGAACCTGGTGTTCAGATAATACTCTCTCCCAAATCACAGAAGCCCTGGAAATTGATGTAGTAAAATTATTTATGCCTGTTGGAGATTCATTTAAGAAAAATAAAGAGAATTCAGCACAACTAAAAACAGCTATTGCAGCTGATGTTAGGAATTATGTAAATGAAATATTAAGAGAATTTGAATAAGTTATAAAATCCAACTATTCAGTTATATATATATTTTCAAAACAATAAAAAATATTTGAAGGCATTAGCTTTATGAAGCAGACCTTGCGCGAAAACGGAATAACTCTTCCTATGGCAAACGTGATGATTGCTTTTTGTTATTTTATATAATCTACAGCCTTGCAATTCAATTCATAAAAATTGGGTTTTACCATAATTTTTATTGCAGCTTTTATTTCGTCCTTAGAAATTAAACCTGTTTTACAGGCTGCTCCTAAAAGAACCATGTTTGCAACTTTTGATGAACCTAAATCTTTACAGGCCTGGTCAGTATCTACGGCAATAACTTTTCCGGCTGTTTTGTTCAGGTATTCTATCATTGTTTCTTCGCTAAAAGTTTTTCCTGTAAGGCTGGCTGTTGTTGGTTGCACAACTTTTTTGTTAACAATTACCATTCCGTCTTTTTTTAAGAAACTGGCATTTCTAACTGCCTCTGAGGCTTCAAAAGCGATGATTATATCTGCCTGACCCTGTGGTATAAGTGGAGAATAAATGTCTTGTCCAATGCGAACATGACTTGTAACTGAACCACCACGTTGTGCCATACCAATTGTTTCTGCAGAAAGAACATGCTCTCCTCCAGAAATTGCAGCTTGAGAAAGTACTTTTGCAGCTAAAACAGTTCCCTGCCCGCCAACTCCACAAATTAATATATTTTTACTCATAGTCAGCTCCTAGTTAATTGCTTTTACAGGACAAACCCCGGCACAAAGTCCACAACCAGTACAAAGGGATTTATCTACTTCTACCAATTGTTTGCCTTTGCTGTTTGTTTTTGTGCTTAAGCTTAATGCAGGACAGCCAAGTTCGTTAATACATTTACGGCATCCAATACATTTTTCCTTATCAACTGATTTTGTACCTGGGAATTTATATCCAAGTTTTCCTGCAATGCTGATACATGGGGATTTAAAGATGATGGCACTTACTCCAGGTGCGGCATCTGCTTCTTTAACTGCGGCAACGGCTTTTTCCTGGTCAAAAGGGTCAACTTCTATAATTGGTTTTACGCCAACTGCTTCCAGAATTTTTGGAATGCTTACTTTTTCTACAATTTCGCCCATCATTGTAACACCAGTACCTGGATGTGGCTGATGTCCTGTCATGGCAGTAGTTGAATTGTCTAATATACAAACTGTCTGTTTTGCCTGATTGTAAACTGCATTTACAACTCCTGTAATTCCACTGGCAAAGAAGGTTGAATCTCCAATAAAGCTGAAACAGTGAGTATCTGGTTCATTGTGATAAAATCCTTGTGCCATGGTAATGTCTGCACCCATACATAAACAGGTGTCTGTCATATCTAATGGCATGGCATTTCCTAAAGTGTAACATCCGATGTCGCCACAATAAGCAGTTTTCTGACCTTTCATAGCTTGTTTTACTGCATAGAATGAACCTCTGTGAGGACAGCCGGCACATAATACTGGTGGACGAACTGGAAGCTCAGGAGAGTTTTCTGTTTCGTTCCCTGTTGCAGATTGGGCAAACTGACTTGGATTTATCATTTTTAGAATTATAGCTTTTATAATTTCTACAGAAAGTTCACCGGCTTCTGGAACTGTCTTGTCGTGTTTTCCGTGGATATTACAGTCAATTTTTTTAGAACCACAAAGAGAAATGAGGGCATCTTCTATTACAGGGTCTAATTCTTCGAAAACTGTAATTTCACTATGATTTTTTAAGTATTCAGCTGCTAATTCTGCAGGGAATGGAAAGGGTGTTCCAATTTTAAGGATTGTGGCTTCTGTAATTGCCTTATTTTCAGGATTTTCTGCTTTTAAAATAGACAAAGCTTCTTTTAAATAGCAGTAACTAATGCCACCTGCGGCAAAGGCGTTACGGGAATGTGTCCCGTTAGAAGGGGTGGCGGAAGACGCTGTTGCGGCTGGAGCCAGGGGAAGGCTTTCCCCTTCTACTGTATTCCATTTAGAATTTGAGAATTCTGCAGGAAGAAGGTTTTCGTTTCTTTCGAAAATGCGTTTGTGATTTATGTATGAACTGCGGGGGAAAATAACCCAGCGTTTAGAATCTTTTTCAAAGTTACCTGTTTTACGGCAAGGTTCCAATTCTGGTATTTCCATGCTTTCGTAAGCGTGATCTACACGGGTTGTAGGGCGGAAAAGAACTGGTGTGTTATATTTTTCTGAAAGTTCAAAGGCTTCCTGAATCATTTCGTAAGCTTCTTGTGGGGTGGAAGGGTCGAAACATGGAAGTTTTGAATACTGGGCAAAATTTCTTGTATCTTGTTCTGTCTGGCTGGAAATTGGACCTGGGTCATCTGCAGAAACAATTACCATGCCACCTTTTACTCCAACATAAGAAAGACACATTACAGGGTCGCTGGCAACATTAAGACCAACCTGTTTCATTGTTACTAAAGTTCGGCTTCCTGCATAACTGGCACCAGCTGCTACTTCAACAGCGGCTTTTTCGTTTATGGACCATTCTACATAAGTTCCTGTCTTATCTTTATATTTAGATATGAATTCGATAATTTCGCTGGAAGGAGTTCCAGGATATCCTGCTACCAGATTTACTCCGGCTTTTAATGCACCAAGCGCAATGGCCTGGTTTCCCATAATCATTTGTTTAGCCATGACACTAGTCTACACTATTTTTTAATTATGGGAAATAAAGAAGCTAATCTAAAGGAATAAGATTTACTGTCATTGTGTAATTTTTTTCTGATTCTTTGTACGCATTAATAATAAAGCGAATTAATTTGTATGTACCATTTTTAATTCTAACTCTGGCCTGGAAGTTTATTGTGTCTTTATCATGATTTACAAAATCCAGTAATTTTGAAATAGCAATTTGTTTATCAAGAGGATGGAACATTTTTAGAATCTGTTTTGTATTCCACGTCATGACTTCATCTTTTTCGTAGCCTGTATATTCAAGGAAACTAACATTTACAAAGAGGAATTGAATATTTGGCAACAGTTTATGAAGTCCTTGTCCGTATTTTATTTTGAATAATGTAATAAGAACACTACTGTTATCTATTATTAACTGAAGCTGATTGTTTGTCTGCTCTAAATCTCTGGCAGTTTTTATTTGGGCTGTAATATCATCAATAAGAATATAGAAAATAATCTGTTCTCCATTTTTACTTATTCGCCATATGTGTGCCTTAAGCCACAGAGACGGAAGCTTTTTTCCAGGTGAGAATTCTATTACTAAATTGACTTCTTCATCATTATTACCGGCGCGAAATATTGCATCTCTAAGGGCATGGGCATCTGTTCTGTTTAAGTAGGAATAAAAGCGTCTTTTGAATAAATCTACATTTTTATTGTTATAACCAATAAGATTTAGGAATTGTTCATTTAATCTTACAAAAGAAAGATGTCCATTTAAGCTTTCTGCAATACAAGCTGGGCCAACAAAATTTTCAAAGATTGCGGTTTCCATGGAATCTGTATCGAAAAAGTTGTTTACATCTATAAGACTTTTCAGTTTTTGAGTTGATGGAATCTGGACTTTTGTATGTGATTTTAGCAAGGTTTCGAATTGCTCTAGTGGAATTGGTCGTGAATAGAGGAAGCCCTGAATTGTGTCGCAACCTAAACTAGAAAGAAAAGAGGCTTGTTCTGGAGTTTCTACACCTTCCGCTACTGTTGCAAGTTCCAGCATATTTGCCATGCGCATTACAGAACTGATGATGTTTCCGCCGCGATTCTTATTTTCTTTTCCTCGCAAAAATCCCATATCAAGTTTAAGAATATCAATAGGGAAATCTTTTAATGTATTTAATGATGAATATCCGCTACCAAAATCGTCCATTGCAATCTGGAAACCAAGTTGTTTTAATCTTGAAATGCGGGCGATAAGTTTGTCTTGATCTTTCATAACAGCACTTTCTGTAATTTCAAGATGGATGTATTCCTGAGGAACATTATATTTTTTTTGCAGCGAGCTGATATATGCAATGGTGTCATCGCTATCCATGCTTACACGGGAAATGTTTACTGAAATTGGAACAATGTCGATTTCCTGGTCCAGCCATTTTCTAACAGCAGAAAAAGTTTTTTCCCAAACAATATGATCAAAGTCTAGAATGAAACCGTTTTTTTCAAAAATAGGGATAAAACTGCTTGGAGACAGAATTTCCCCATCTTTTTTTATCCAGCGGCTAAGTGTTTCTGCTCCAACAATGGTTTTTGTAGAATGGCTGTATTGTGGCTGAAAATAAATCTGGAATTCATCATTATCAACTGCATTTTTAAGTTGGGCTGTAATTGAAGATTCCAGGAAAACTTCGTTGTAAAGCTTCTGATTAAATATTGCAAAGGCATTATGAACTCTATCTGTAATATTGTTCATGGCCAGTGTTGCATTGTTTATAGCTTGGGAAATATCGTTATCTTTTGGATCCAGAATAAATATACCACAGCGAACTGAAACAGGATAATTAACACCGTATTCTGTTAAATCAAAAGATTCCATTTCATAAACCTGTTCAAGGTTAAAAATGGTATTTGGGAAGGCCATAATAAAATTACCGGCTCCCATTCTGGCACAAATACCAATATCTGAAACAAGCTTTGTTAATCCTTCTGAAACAACACGAATTGCAGTATTTCCAGTTTCAAAACCATAAAGGTTATTTATGAGCTGAAGTTTATCAATATCAACTGAAAGAAGTGCAAATTCTATATTCGGATTTTTTTTTCTTAGCTTTTGTAATTCAGAAATGAAGCTGTAGTTATTTAATAAACCTGTATCCAGATCATGATTTAGACGATATTTCATTTCATCATGCATATACTGAATACAGCTTTCGATTTTTGTATATCCATTGGCAACGGCTTCTACAAAGGCTGTACAAGAAGGGTATCCACAAGAGTTACAATCTAAATGTCTTTTTGCTTTTGTATCTTTGTGCAAGAGACCAAATATTTCATTACGAACTGTTTCTGGAATAGATGGCACTTGTTTATAACGAGATGTAAATGTGCAGTAAAAATCTTCTGGATTAAGGTTTTGGAAATAGTCTTCAAATAATTTGAAATTTGAATCTGGATCATTACTAAAAGATGTAGAAGCTGTAGATTGTTCTTTTATGGCTTTGGCTCCACCATAAATTAGGTTTAAATCTATAGTATTACGTTGAACACCAGCACCAGAGAAACAGCCAAAATTACATCCGTTTACATTTGAAAGAGTTGGCTGATTATTATTTTTTACCATTTCTGGTGCATCGATTAATAGTCTGTTTTGCTGTTTGTTTATTGATTCATAATGAGTTATTAAGCTGGTGGCAGGAAGTAATTTGGAAATTGCGTCTGTGAATCCTCCTGAAACGCTGTATAAAGAGCCGATTGATGTGGGTTTTAAATCAAAGTCGGCATGATATGATTCTGTTTCAACTGAATTGATTGTGTTTAGAAGATGGAGGAATGTAACATTATAATTTATGTAAACTGTGTCTTTGAAATTTTCAAATTCCTGTTTTGAAGAAATGCAGGAACCTAGAAAAGCAAGTTTTGAATCATCTTTTAAATATTTTCTGGCATAAATTGCTGTACATAATTCTGGAGAATGAACTGGAATTAAAAAATCTATTAATTCTGGAGCAAGGTTTTCACAGTAGTTTATGAAAGAGGCACAAGTATTACTTAAAAATTTTTGAGAATTAATGCCTTGTTTTTGATTGTTTCGTATGTATTTTGCATTTAACCAGATTGAAATTTCCCCACCAAAACCGGCATCATAAATCTTTTTTACACCCAGATGTTTTAAATAGCCAAGAATTTCAAAGGCTTTTTCTTTGTATATAATATAAAAAACAGGGGAAACAATTAGTGAAATGGACTCTCCTGCCTTAAGTGCTTCCATAAATTGACTGGTGTCATCGGAATAGGAGCGGGCATTATGGGAACAGTGATCGAGACAAACTCCACAGGAAATACATTTATTTGAAACTTCAATGGTGTTTTTATCATTTTTTCTGATAGAAATATTTGCACCATTTGAAACACAAGTATTAACGCATTTATTACAGCCATGGCAGTTTGTATTAGTAAAAATTGTGCCGTTATTAAATCGTCCCATAATACACCTTTTTTTAATTTACATTACTTATAATATTATAATAGATGGCGAAATTTTCGCCATCTATTTAAACGTTCTATTTTATTTCTTTCCGATTTCTGAGATGGCAGAAACTACACCTGCAAGATTCTGGAAATCTGCTGGAACAATAATTTTTGTAGCCTGACCGTTTGCTGCTTTTTCCATAGTTTCTAAGCTGCGGAATTTAATAACAGCTTCGTCCATACCAACAGCTTTAAGCATTTTTAAACCATCAGCAGTAGCTTTCTGAACTTCGAGAATTGCTTCAGCTTCACCTTTTGCTTTTTGAATTGCAGCTTCTTTTTCAGCTTCGGCAGACAGAATCATAGCTTGTTTTTTACCTTCAGCTTCAAGAATTGCAGACTGTTTATGTCCTTCTGCAATAAGAATCTGTTCACGGCGTTCACGTTCAGCTTTCATCTGTTTTTCCATGGCTTCGCGAATTGCTTGTGGAGGTTCAATATTCTTAACTTCTACACGGTTTACTTTAATACCCCAAGGATCTGTTGCTTCATCCAAAATGGAACGCATTTTTGTATTGATTACATCCCGGCTGGTAAGTGATTCATCAAGTTCAAGTTCACCAATAATGTTACGAAGTGTTGTTGCACTAAGATTTTCCAAAGCATTAATTGGTTTTTCAACTCCGTATGTATATAATTTTGGATCTGTAATCTGGAAATAAACTACAGTATCAATCATCATGGTAACGTTATCTTTTGTAATAACAGGTTGTGGTGGAAAATCAAAAACTTTTTCCTTAAGGGAAACTTTATTTGAAATTCTATCGAGGAATGGTAATTTTATATGTAAACCAACATTCCAGGTAGTGTTATAACCTCCAAGGCGTTCAATAACAAATGCTTCTGACTGAGAAACAATTCTGATGTTTGTAATGATAAGAATCATTACAATAGCAATTACAGCAATAATAATAAACATAAATTAACTCCTATATTTTTTTTACAAATGCAGTAACACCTGCAATTTCTTCAATTTCGCATTTATTACCTGTTTCTATGGTAATATCTTCTTTTACAGCTGCAGTCCATTCCATACCATTTATTTTAATGGTGCCCTTGTTGAGTGGAGTAATGGTTTTTGTAACTACGGCAATTTGACCAATAATTTTTTCATAGTTTGTAGCAATCTTTTTTTGACTAATCTTCTTTTGAACAATAGGTCTTGTGAAAATAAGAAGGATTAATGCTAAAACTACGAATATAAAAAGCTGTGCAATAAATGGAATAGGTGTAAAGGATAAAAATACCATTACAAAAGAACTGATTCCAAACCAAATGGTGGTAAGTGAAAGAGTAAGGGTTTCTATTACAATACAAATGATTGTAACTGCAAACCATACCCAGGGCAGGTTATTACTCAAAACACTTAAAATGTTGTCCATAAGCTTTGCCTCCTTTGATAAGTTTCTTTGTTTATTATAATTCTGAACTGAGTAAAAAAAAAGAGTAACCTTTGTTACTTTTTGGGTGACAAAAGTTACTCTCTTAATATATTAATGGATTTTGTTAGAACAAAGGTTTTTCAGCTTCGTCTTTTGTTACAAATGGACCTGGGATAACAGTAGATGTACGTTTTGTTCCAAAGAAACCTGTATCAAATGTGATAGGTGTTCCATCTGGATTTTCGTATTTTTCTTCTGGTTCAAAAGCCATGTAAATATCATCTGTATGCATAAGCTTTGCTTTTGATGCAGGAAGAACATCATAAAGATTTGTTTTAAGAACCATTTTGCCATTTTCTTCAGCAACTGTAATTTCAACTTTGTTCTTTGTATCAACAACAGCATCTTTATCTTTTGCAGAAGGTTTTGCTCCATTAAAGTATACATTGCCACCATACCAAACAGGAAGTTTTGAATAGTAACGGTCAGAAGCAGGAGAACCCATTCCACAGTATCCATCAAAAAGCTTGTCCCATTCTTCAAATGTTGGATATTCTGAGAACTGGAAAGTACCAGCAAGAATGTTGTTATCATCCCAGCAGTTAGGTTTTGTATTTTCCATAACTTCTTTTAAGTATGGGCGCATGTCTTTTTGAATGAAAATGTTGTTGTAGAATTTATCATCACCGTGGAGGAATGTCATAAAGCCTGCAACTTCTGTGCGGTGTGGAACATGGTATGGTGTGTAGCGAGGAGATGTAAGTGTTAAAGAACCGTTGTCTGTACCAGTTCCTACAGCAACTAAAGAACCTGCAATAATATTATGAACTAATGCAACACCCTGTGTACAAAGCTTCAAAGCTCTGTCTGAAAGGAAAATATTGTTATCAAGCAAAGTTGGTCCGTGAGAAACTTCGATGAAAACATCTTCTGCCATTCCACTTGCCGCATCTTTAGCAAGGTTGTATTCCTTTGGCAAAGTATTATCGTGGAATAAGTTCTGTGTTACACGAGTTCCCTGAGCCTGCCAGTCTAGCCATAAACCTCGTGTACAGTGGTGAATGTGGTTACGGCGATAAATACAGTCAATAGCGGCATGCATTTTAATACCACCAATTTCTGCACCTGCAAGATTCTGTTTATTGTTGATATGGTGAATGTGATTATCTTCGATAATTGAGAATACTCCACCAAGGTGTCCTACAATACCAGTCTGGCCACAGTCATGGATTTCACAGCGTCGTACAATATGTGAACCGATATTCTCTTTTGTCCAGCCTTCCATCTGAGCCTGACAGATACAATCACGTTCTGTCTGAGTTCCGTCTTTGTATTTCCATTTGAGCCATTTGTTATCGTTGTTTGGCTGTTTGTATTTTCCTAAAGAAATACCGTTTGTTTTTGCTTCGTAAATGTGACAGTCTTCAATAATCCAGCCTTTAGACCAGTGTGGACCAATCATACCTTCCTGGTAAGCTGTTGGAGGTGCCCACTGTGTAGCTGCCTGAGATACTGTAAAGCCACTCAATGTAATAAAACCTTTACCTTCTTCTGAAGGATAGAAACAGTGGCGGCGAACTGAAATTTCAATATTTTCTTTGTTAGGATCTTTATCCTGGAAGTTTGCATAGAAAACAGTTTCATCAGTTTTTTCATCCTGTTCTGCATGCCAAACGTAAGTAGAAAATTCATGATCCCATGAATTTAATGCAACCTTTGGAGCTTTTACTTCATCAATGCTCTGAACTTCGTACATTGATTTTCCGTTTAAGAAAACATCTCCAAGGTGAGCAATCATATAAGCAATGAACCAGTCACCACTAACAAGTTCTTTATAAGGATTAAAATCGCCGAATATTTTATTTGAAACCCGGGCTGTATAAACGCTGCCTTCAACTTTTGTCCAGTTTTTAATTTCTTCAGCACCAGTAATATGGGCGGCAAGAGGTTTTTCAGATTTATAAATAATCTGTTTACCTTCTGTACCACCATTTTTTGGGTTTACATATTCGCGATAAACTCCAGGTGCTACAATTACTTCATCACCAGCTACAGCAATTTCTGCTGCTTGTTGTATTTTTGTGAAAGGTTTTTCTTTTGATCCGTCACCATTTGATGAGGCATTAAGATTTACATAATATGTCATGCTTATAACTCCAGATAGATTTTATTCTATCTGAAATTATAAACTATGCTGGAGATTTTAACATAATTAAAATCCCCGAAAATTGTATAAATATTACTTTAAAGAATATGTATAAACAGAGTCGTTGTAGTTTTCGTTTGGAACCCACATAACAGTCTTATCTGTAAGGTTATAAACAACACTGTGAACTGTAATAGAATTGCTGTCTCCCTGTTTATTCCATCCACGGCGACCTACATGTGAAAGAATTTCCATAGCCTGTGCTTCATCTGAAACAACTGCATTTATAGGAGAAAGATCTGCGTAAAGCTGATTATAGCGGTCTGCACCTTTCTTTTCATCTTCAGAAACATTGTCGTAGTAACCAGGTTGAATGATAAAATTTGTAATCCATTGAAAATCACAGGCTGCTTCTCGTTCGCCAATGTGACTGTCTTTATCGTTATAAGTTACAACAAGTTTTCGTGCAGAACCATCATTATCAGTCTCATCTGTTGCACCAACCCATTCGAGTATTGCACTTTTTCCAGAAGCATCTGCAACCATGTAATGATATGAAGTATTTGCTGAATCATGAAGATCATAGCTTTGAGCAATTTCTACTGCTTCTTCTACATTGTCTGCATAATCTAGAATCATACGAAGCATTGTTGTAGATGTAAAATCTGGTTTATCTGTCTGCTGGTCTGTGGCTACTGTTTTTTCTCCCTGATATGTCATATAAATACCGCAACTTACGCCTGCATCGTTAATTCCATCAAGAGGTGCGTAAGGTGCAGCAAGACAAGTGATTTTATTCATTAAACCTTCAACATTTTTATTAACATCCATTCCAAGGAACTGTAAATCTACTGTTGAAATTGTGGCGTGTCTTGTTTTTGATTTTTTTGTAAAAACAATACATGTGTTTGTTTTTGCAAAATCATAGTTGCGACCAAAAAGTTTTTTACCGTCTTTTGTCTGTGCTGTAAAAGAAGAACAACCGATATTAGATTCTTTTATCTGCATTTTTATTAAACCTTTTGTGATGTGATTTGTAATAAAGGAAAGAAGCTCTTTATCGTTAGAAACACCACCTTGTTTAATAAAGTCATCAAAGTAATAGTCTCCTTTTACTTTCATTGTGTAAACAGCACCATCATTATGACTATCATTTCTATCTTTAATGAGTTTCATGCTGCTTGCTGTAGAAATTTCGTTGTGCCAAAGTGCAATAAATGTAATTAATAAAATAAGAATTACTGAACTAAGAACTATGCCAAAAATTTTAGCAATTTTTTTAAGAATTTGTGATTTACTCATATTATCCTCTTTGTTTAACTTATAGACAAATAATGTCAAATTGTCAATCAATAAATGGAGCATTCAGAAATTAATGGAGTTCTATTCTTTTATAAAAGCACCTTTTTTAAGAGTATTTATAATAGGTGATGTGTCTTGAGCAACTTCAATCATCAATTTTACAAATTTTCTTAAATCATCTGATTGGGTGTCTT
>JAHAZJ010000074.1 GCA_018385315.1 Treponema sp.
CCAAAAGTGAAACTATTCTGTAAGGATCTTTATTAGTGGCAAAAATCTTTGCAAGCTCCACATCCTTTTCAAAAGAAAAATAAAAAGTTTTTTCATAATGCAGTCTGCCAAACTCTTTCATAAGCCAGGTTTTTCCTACCTGACGGGCACCTTTCAAAACAAGAGGTTTTCTTCGGGATGAGGATTTCCATTCTGCAAGTTTAAGCAAAGTCTTTCTATACATGCATGAATATTAAGGAATTTTTACACAAAAATAAAGAGAATTTCGCTTAATTTTACACATTTTCAAGCAAATTTTTGGTGGAATTTTACACATTTTTATATTTTCCAGGCTAGGCAGGTCTTGCCAAATAATGACTGAGCGAAGGTGGAAGCCCATCCATATTTTACGCAGAAGGATTTGCGCGTAACTCTGAACAAGTATGACATCATATTGATGAGCTGGTACCGTCGTAAGCCTATGGCTTGCTTACCTAGTTTCCGTTGCGCGTAAACTAGCACAATATATTTCTGCGAGTTTGTCGAAGACAAACTCGGTAAGCAAATTGCAAGGCAATTTGCGACGCATATTCAGATGGAATTCGTCGTAATCCCTGGAAGCAAAAACGTTGACCAAATCAAAGACAATCTGAACATCATGGATTTTGAACTGACCGCCAACGAAATGTCAGAAATCGCAAAACTCGACAAAAGCGAACGCTACTACCACCGGACTGACGAACAACTCCTTTAGTTTGCTGCATGGAAACCTAATTTTGAGAAGACCTAATATGAAAAAACTTGCAACAATTTTTGCGATACTCGTGCTGGCACTTACCGCCTGCACAGGCCAGGAATCAAAACAAAGAAATAGGACGTCACCAATGACCTCAGAAGAAAAAGAAGTCTACTCTGCTTACAATACAATCAACAAGGCATGATTGAAAAAGACCGGGCCGCAATGGAACTCTACTTTGACGAAAAACTAATCTTTTCCCACATGAGCGGGAAAAAGCAGACTCACGAAGAGTTCATTGGCAAGATTATGGATGGAACTCTAAACTACTTCAAAGTGGACACAAAGGATTATTCAATTAGCGTTGATAGCGACACTGCGCACATGAAAGTCACCCACACGCTCATGGCAAAAGTTTATGGAATAAGTGGCAGCTGGACTATGAGCGGGGAATACACTTACAAAAAGCGTAATGGCATCTGGGTAAGAGTAAAATGAAAAATCCATTTTTTTGCAAGAAAAATTAAGAAGCAAAAAAATATTAAAACCTTTCTTACATCAAATTCAAAAATCTGATACACTAGAAAGACAACAAAACTGATTCGATTCTTCTCTTAGACCCGCTTTTTATTTTTGCGTTTAATATGGGTGTAAAAGGTGCTGCCATCGCAACTGTTATCGGGCAGGCACTTACTTTTGTCATGAGCATGACCTATCTTTTCAGAGCAAAGAATTTTAAAATCAATAAAAAATCAGTTCATCTGGAAGCTTCAATTCTTTCAAGAATCATATCAATCGGTATGGCTTCCCTCATCGTTCAGCTTTCAATCGTGGTAATTATTGCGGTGAATAATAATCTGCTTTCAAAATACGGCTATGAAACATTTGCAAGTACAGGCGTGGCATTCGGCTCGGTCATTCCTCTTGCTGTTGTAGGAATCGTTATGAAGGTTTTTGGAATTGTTGTTTCCATTGTGATTGGAATAAGTCTTGGAGGCCAGCCAATCATCGGCTTTAACATGGGAGCCGGAAATGTAGAGCGTGTAAACGAAACAATCAGAACGATTACAAAAATTGTCCTTGCAATCGGCACAGTCTTCTTTCTGATTTTTGAGTTTGCCCCAGATTTTGTAATCTCTCTTTTTGGAAAAAACAACAGCCCGGAATATACCGAATATGCCCGTCTTTGTGTCAGAATCTTTTTGAGCGGAATAATCCTTACCTGCTTTATTAAGTCTGCAGCCATCATGCTCCAGTCCCTGGGTAAAAGCGGAAAATCCACCCTGCTGGCCCTGCTCCGGGATGTAATTGTCTTTGTCCCATCGTCAATTATTCTGGCTCTTATAAGTCATAACATTGTAACAATGCTCTGGGCCTCTCTAATCAGCGATGTGATTTCATTCATTTTTGCCGTTGCTTTTATCATGGCAGAAACAAGAAAAATTACACAAGAACTTTCTATATAGTTTGAAATTCGAGTTTTCTAAGTTAACTGCAATCTAAAAAAGTTTTGATAAAATTCCAGATTGCGGTTAATCATGTAAGCAACGATGCTATAGAAATCCTGCATCGAAAATATTGTCCCCTTCAAAGCTTCTGCAAGTTTTTCTACAATTTTACAGTCATCAATATTTGCATAACTGAAAATGATGTTTTCAAAATGAAAAACATGCTGATTAAGTTGTAAATTTGTTTATACATATGCGTAACTCTTTTTGAGTTTATTTTGTATATTCTCAACTAAACTCGAAATTCAGGCTATTTATTGACACCAACATATACCCGTGTTATTATCCTTAATTAGAGATGAAACATAAAAAATATAGACTCATCTCTAATTAAGGAATGAGGTTATGATTGGTCGAAAAAAAGAGATTGCTGAGTTAAACAAGCTTTATGATAAAAATACTGCCGAATTTGTTGCGATTTATGGCCGCCGCCGTGTAGGAAAAACACATCTTGTTGATGAAACTTTTGCTGGTCGTATTACATTCAGACATGCCGGCCTTGCACCAACAAAAGATGATGCAAAAGGTCAAATGAAAAATCAGCTTGAACACTTTTATAAATCTCTACTCCTTCA
>JAHAZJ010000075.1 GCA_018385315.1 Treponema sp.
AAGGCGGGGATTTTAAGTGAAATGAATTGCTTTGTGAAAGTTTCAATCATTTATGGCCATAAATGATTGATTCTTCTTAGAAGGCGGGGATGTGTTTTATAAATTCAGCCCCTTCCGGGCCCCATGGTTTGAATAAAGAAAACATCAAAATACCAGGGAAGTCTTAGAGTAAAAGTACGAGAGCGAAAACGGGACTACGAAGTGCCTCTGAAGCTGCCGAGCGCAGCGAGATGGATAACTTCCATACAGCTTCAGCGAGCAACTTCGTAGGCACGTTGTAGCGGTAGTACTTTTACTCTAAGACGCTGTGTGTAGTTTGTATGTTATTTTTCTTTAATTCAAACCTATCCTTTTATTGTTGTTCCAATATATTCTTTATCTTCAAGAATAGCCTTAATATTTGCAATATTTTTACCACCAGCACAAATAACTGTCATACCAAGTTCCTGGGCTTTTTTAGAAGCAATTGGATCAAAAGGACAGTTTTTACCAGGAGTCCATTCATCACCAACCATTTTTCTGAAATCAGTCCATGTAATTGTATCTAATGGTTTTGCATCAGGATTTTTTCTAGGATCATCTGTATAAACCTTTTCAATGTTTGAAAGATTTACAATTGTTTTTCCGTCAAATTTTTCACCAAGATAAACCGCATCTGTATCTGTTGAAAAACCTGGTTTCCATCCAGAAGCAACTAAAACCTGACCATCAAATGCTAAATTTTCTGCTGTAGGATTATAAACTACATCATTTTTACAGTAGTCACCAAAACAAGCTTTTAATAACTGAGCATTTATTCTTGTTGCCATAATACCAATCCAGTCTGCACTATTAGCCTGTGCTCCAAGACCAGTTTTTTCTGCAACTTCATTATATGCATTCTGATAAACACGAGCTGGAGCACCACCACCAGCAACAAGAATTAATCGATTATTTTTATCACTTTTCAACCAAGAAATACACATAGAAACAAATTCTGAAAGGAATGTTGTATCAGGTTTTTCTGGAACAATTATTGAACCACCAACACTTAAAATCTTAGTCATTTACGACCCCCATTTATCATTAAATATTAATTAATAAACACCATTAATTACAGGTACAGACCAGTAAGAACTATATTTTATAGTATTATTTGAAGCCTCTTCCCAAATAGACTGTAAAGCAAAACTCTTTGAATAAGTAATAATTTTATTATCCTGACTCAAAGGTTTCATTTCGGTATAACCACGAGAAAATGTAACACGATGACTATCCATATTTCCAAAATAATATTCCCGGGCATCTATGTTTCCATTCCAAGGCTTGTATTCCATACCTGCACCAAGGGCTATATCAACAGGAATCCAACCTACACCTGGCATATAAAAATCTACCCACCAATGATTCTGTGTAGTTAGATTCTGATTAATTAAAATTCCGCTATTTACCACGCAAGGAATGCCTGCAGTTCTAAGTAATGCTGCATATATAATTGTAAAATCATATGCATCACCTTTTTCTTTCGTAATTAAATCCATAGGATCTGCATCGTTTTTACGATTTTTCTTTGTGATAGAATAATTATCACACATATAATCATAAATAAGTTTTGCTCGTTTATAATAATTCTTTTCTTTTCCAACAATCTGCTTATAAAGATCAACTAACTCATCTGTATCTGCAGGAACAAGACTGTCCTTGCGAGTATATGTCATATAAAAAGCACTATTAAGATTTTTCATTGAGCCAATTTTGTCAGGATTTACCTTTGTTCTAACTTCATAAACTGGCAATACAAAAGTCTGAGTAAAAGAATTTTTATAAACACTGTTCTTATCTCGCTTAAATTGCTGTACATTACAATTTTGATAATTCTGGATTAAAGGAACTGGCTGAATTTCAGTAACATCTACAGCATTTTGAGAAGGAATTTTTACAGGAATTGGACATCGCAAAGTAATTGTTGAAACATCAGAAGTTTCAACGTCTATAACATCTGCATTATACTGAACAACATAAATTTTCTTATCAAGATATTCCCTTGAACCTGCTGTCTCAAGAATTTCAATATCATAAGGATCTGAACTATTTTTATCATTTTCAACAATGACTACACCAGTTCTGGCACCAGAAGGAACACGAACATGAATTTCTGTATTACTCCAATATTCATAACCACTTTCTTCTGCACTTACTTCAACTAAATTTTCTGTAGTCAATCTTTTATTAATATAAGATGCATTTTTTATATTGTTATTGTAATCAATTGTAAATAATACTTTTGAATTGTTTCTAGTTTCACCAAAATTATTACCAAGAATTATGAGTTTTTCACCAATTGAAATTTTTTCAGTTGATAAAGATGTTATTGTTGGTTTAATAATTTGCTGAGTAGTTGGTACTAATACAGGAATATCACCTTCATTTGCAAATAAAGCAGGATTTGATTGTGCTTCTTTTGTACCAACAATTACAAGACCATCCTGTACATTTGCTGGTAAAACCAATTTAATCTGTGTATCTGACCAGGAGATATAGGAACTTGAAGTAATCTTTGAGCCTGAAAAAGAAACATAACTCATGTCTCTTTCGTCTCCGAAATTCTTTCCCGTTATTAATACAACATCACCAGGTGAACCAACTGGTGGAATAATTGATTCAATTACTGGAGATTCTTCTGTTTTGTGACTGATTAAATAAGCAACAAAAAAAACTGCTGCAATTACAAAAATAAGAGAAAACACCCTTACCCAAGGGTGTTTTCTAAAGATATAACTAACTTTATTTGATGAATCCACTAATACTGACCTACGATTACATTCAAAGGTAATTCAATCTCTGTCGAAACAGGGGCTTGATTTACACCTGGAATGACAATCTTTATAGAAATTTTTTCTTCATTACCAAAATCAGGAGTAAAAACTTCATAATTTGAAATTAAATCCCTAGAATCCACAGAAGACGCCTTTGAAACATATTTATTTTCGTAGTCCACTGGAATAATTTTTGCTGCATTACTATTTACAGCTGGTAATACCGACTCATGTATATTACCACTAATCACTACACTTCTTCCACTACCTAATGAAACATCTGTTGCAGATGGAATTCTAGAAACAAAAGAATCTGTTCCCACGACGTTTTCATTATTTCCAGAAGATTTATTTGCCATGTTTAATGGAAGAATTACAGCAACCAGCATAGCAGCTGCCGCAACTGTAAATGAAGGAAGAACAAATTTAGATTTTGCAGAAACTCTTCCTTCTGATGCCCCTGTATTTTTAGAATATCTCATCTTAACCTGAAGTCTTTCAAAACTTTGATCAAGGAAGTGAGAATCTACATCAAGAGACTTTGCATCATCATTAAACAAAGACTGCAGCTTCTTCATTTTATTTAATTTATTCTGACATTTTTCACAAGCCTTAATATGTTCCTCATATTCTTTCTTGTAAATGTCTGGCATTTCATTATCGAGATAAAGTGAATGAATATCATCAGTTGGACAAAAAGACATCATCTTCTCCTATTAACTTTAATAACTGTTCTCTGGCTCTGAATACACGAACTTTTACATTCCCCTCTGTAATACCTAGCACCTTCGCAATTTCTTTATAGTTCAAATCTCCATATTCACGGAGCATTAAAACTTCACGAAGATTTTTAGGTAATTTTTTCAAAGCCTCTCTTGCCTTGGCCATGGAATCTTGTTTTAATAAATCTGTCTCGCCCGATTCCGACTTTCTATGATCTTCATAAAGGACTTTTTCATAAGCTTTTCGCTCACGATCCTTTCTTTTGATATAATTAAGAGATGCATTTTTTACAACCCTAATCAACCAATACTTAGCATCATTCAAAGAAGGAAAAACAAGGCATTTTTCATTAGCTTTTATGAGCGAATCATGAACTAAATCTTCAGCGGCTTCTTCATCATTTACAATTCTGTATGATATTTTGAAGAGCATCTGCATACATTCATCATAAATTGCTCTAAAATCAGCCGGATTTCCTGCATTAAGAGCAACACTAATACCTGACTGATTATCTTCTACTTTACTAAACACAACACTATCCTAAAAGTTACTAAAATTATAAGAAAATTCTTATTTTTTACGTTTTTTACCTTTCTTTTTATCAATATTTTATAACTAATTACGTTTCCAGGTTGGACCAGCAGGTGTATCAATAATCACAACCCCTTTGGCTGCCAGCAGGTTACGAATTTCATCGGCACGAGCAAAATCCTTGTTCTTTTTAGCAGCAGTTCTTTCTGCAACAAGAGCATCAATTTCGGCAGCTTCTGGATCCCCAGCATGAGCATCAACAGAACTTGCATTAGCAGCTTCTTTTTTCTGTTCTTCTAAAGCTTTAAAACCGCTTTCAATAACGCTTAAACTTAAAACTTTATCCATTTTATAAATAGCAGCAAGAGCGTCCCCAGCTTTTACACCGCCCTTACCGTTTGATTCTTTTTGCATTGCAGCCATAGCCACTGGAGTAGCAAGGTCATTTTCCAAACCTTCCTTAAACTTAGCAAAATTTTCACCTTCGTAAGGATTTGCAGCAAGAACCTTTTCAAAGTTATCTAATGTTAAACCTAGTTTTTCTTCATCATTTGCTTTAGCAATAAGTTTTGCAACACGACCTGCTAAAGCTGCACGGCCATTTTTAGCAGAATTAAGGGCATCCAGGCTGAATACCAGCTGTTTTCTGTAGTGTCCGCCCAAAAGGAAGAAACGATAATCTAAAGGTTCATACCCCTTGTCTTTCAAACTGAATCCTTTTTCTGCAGGGAGTGTAGTCTGCAAAGTAATAAAGTGACCAGATGATTTAGACATCTTTCCACCTTCAAGAATAAGGAATTCATTATGGAGCCAGTAGTTTACCCAAGGACCTTTTGCTCTTTCTGCTTCATCAAAAGAACCTTCTGATTGTGCAATTTCGTTTGTATGATGAACAGGAACATGGTCAATACCACCAGTGTGAATATCAAAATGCTTTCCAAGATATTTCATAGACATAGCAGAACATTCAATATGCCAGCCAGGATAACCACGCCCCCAAGGAGAATCCCAAGTCATAGCCTGATCTTCAAACTTAGATTTTGTAAACCAAAGAACAAAGTCTCCAGGATTACGTTTATTTTCATCAACAACAACAACCTTGCGTTTTCCAGCTCCTGCTTTAAGTTCATCAAGATTCAAATTAGCCAATTTTCCGTAATCATCAAAAGTAGAAATATCAAAATACAAGTTGCCGCCAGCCATATAAGTATGACCATTAGCTTCAATCTGCTTAATCAAATCAATCATTTCCTGAATGTGATCTGTAGCCTTACAAATAACATCAGGATGACGGATATTCAAAGCATCAATATCAGCCATAAAAGCATCTGTATAGAATTTAGCAACTTCAAGAACCGACTGATGTCTTTCTTCGGCTGTTTTTTTCATTTTATCTTCGCCGTCATCTCCATCCCCAGTTAAGTGACCAACATCAGTAATGTTCATAACATGTTTAATATCATAGCCTAAAAGCTGCAAAGTTTTATCAAGAATATCAAGGAAAACATAAGCACGAAGATTTCCAATATGAGCATAGTTATAAACAGTTGGTCCACATCCATAAAAACCGCAGTGTCCTTCTGTAATTGGCTTAAACTCCTGCATTTTGCGACCCATAGTGTTATACAATCTCAAACCCATATTTTACCTCACAATTATAAAATCCTGAACTTGTTTCAAGATTTCTTAAATATACCAAATTTTTGCTATGTATACAATAAAAGGGGTTTAAACAAAAAAAAGGGAAAAAAACACAGCGTCTTAGAGTAAAAGTACTACCGCTACAACGTGCCTACGAAGCTGCTCGCTGAAGCTGTTTGGAAGTTATCCATCTCGCTACGCTCGTCAGCTTCAGAGGCACTTCGTAGTCCCGTTTTCGCTCCCGTACTTTTACTCTAAGACTTCCCTGGTATTTTAATTTTTCTTTATTCAAACCCTGTGCCCGGAAGGGGCAGAATTTACAAAACACGTCCCCGCCTTCTAAAAAGAATCACTCATTTGCGGGCATAAACGATTGAAACTTTCACAATGCAATGTTTTTCATTTATTGTCCCTGCCTTTTTGGGGCACTAGGTTTATTAATGAAAGAAAAAATTAAAATATCGGGGAGCAGTTACCTAAAATGGCGGGAGCAGAAAAAAAGACTTCTCAAAAAGGCTCTAAGGGCGGGTTAGGAAGTAAAGCTAAAAAATTGCTGTTCGCATTTTTTTTTAACGCTTTGCTATGGAACACCGCTCGCTCTGACCGGCGAGCTTACACATTT
>JAHAZJ010000012.1 GCA_018385315.1 Treponema sp.
ATAATTTCCATGTTGTGTCTCCTTTTTGCATTTTGGTAATGCTTTTGTTAGATTTGTCTTACCTAATTTTAAGCTAAATCCACGTTTTTGCAAAAAAATCAGGAGACACAACATATTGTCTAACGCAAGGAAACAATATGAAGAAACTAACAACTATCTTGTTCACAATACTAGGAATAATCATGATGGCAAATGCAGCAAGTTTCACCGCACCAAACTCTGACTTCGTTCTTATAAAAGCCGGCTCCTTTACAATGGGAAGTCCCGAAAGTGAAGACTGGCGCAGCAATGACGAAGCTCAACATCGCGTTACACTTGCTTCTTTTTACATGGCAAAGTTTGAAGTTACTCAAAAAGAGTGGCGCGAAATTACAGGTAAAAATCCTTCAAACTTTACGGGGGATAAACTTCCTGTAGAAAGCATCACCTGGCTGGAAGCAATTGACTTTTGCAATGCCTTGAGCAAACGCAACGGACGCACCCCGGTTTACACAATTGCAGATGGAGGTAACACGGTTACCTGGAACAGAAGTGCCGACGGCTACCGTCTCCCAACCGAAGCTGAATGGGAATATGCAGCCCGTGCCGGAAGTACTACCCCATTCTTTTCCCGCAAGGTTCCCGGTGCCGAGGATGTAAACTTTTACGGCCACTACCCTTATCAGATTGAGCAGAATTATTTTAATGACGAAGTTCTGGAAACTCGCCCAGGCGTTTACCGCGGAAAGACTCTGGATGTTGGAAGCTTTAAGGCTAATCCAAACGGACTTTTTGACATCTACGGAAATGTTGGCGAATGGTGCTTTGATTATTATGGCGACTACGACCCTTCGATAAGCTCAGGGACCACAGGGGTGATAAATCCGGCTGGAGCCATTGAAGGAACACGACGTGTTTACCGTGGCGGCGGCTGGAACGACTTTGGAAAAAATCTTCGTTCTGCTTACCGGGCTGCCATGCCTCAAAACAACTCCGCTTACAATGTAGGACTTCGTCTTGTCTGCAATGCAGATGACAGCGTAAAAGGAAGTATCACAACCCGCGAAGCAGCAACGTCCAGCACAAAAAAATTCGCTGGCAAAACTAAAGCACTTATCATCTTTTATTCCTGGAGCGGTAACACTCGCGGAGTTGCCCGTGAAATTGCCCGCCAGACCGGCTTTGACAGCATTGAGCTTGAACTTGAACTTGTAAAACCCTATTCCACAGACTATAACACTGTTTTGGATCAGGCACAGAGCGACCAGCATAAACAGGCCCGCCCTGCACTTAAAACAAAAATTGACAGCAAAAAATGGGCAGAGTATGATACAATCATATTAGGCTATCCTAACTGGTGGGCCAGCATTCCAATGCCAATTGCAACCCTTTTGGAAAGCTACGATTTTTCAGGAAAAACAATTATGCCATTCTGCTCTCATGGAGGCGGAAGATTCGGCCAGAGCCTTACAGCAATTTCAAAGCTTGCTCCAAAAGCAACGCTAACCGCCGGTCTTTCAATCCATTATTCGGGCGGCTCATCTCTTTCAAAAGATGTAGAAAAATGGCTTAAAAAATGCGGAGTAAAATAGGAGCAAACTTATGACAAAAACCCAGCGCTTAAGAATGACTGTTGATATAACCATGACCATTCTTTCCATCATACTCATGGGCGGAAACTATTTGTTCCCGGCAGACATCGTGCACGAAATCTTAGGAGTGGGGCTTTTTGTCTTATGGGCTCTTCACATTATTTTGAACCGCCGCTGGTATGGGGCAATCTTCAAAGGAAAATATAATCCATACCGCGTGATGCAAACCATCATCAATTGCTGTATTTTAATTTGCACAATCTTTTTGATGATTAGCGGAATTATTCTTTCAAATCACATTTTTACATTTTTGAATATTCAGGGCGGACTGGGCTTTGCCCGCATTGCGCATCTGCTTGCCAGTCACTGGTATTATCTTTTTATGTCGCTGCATATCGGACTGCATGTAGGGGTGATTGCAAATAAAATGCGTCATCCTGCCCCCATCAACTGTCATCCTGAACTCAACAACTGTCATCCTGAACTTGATTCAGGATCTCATGCAGAAGAGATGCCGAAACAAGTTCGGCATGACAAACTGCGCAAAATCATTCCGAGCATCCTTCTTGCCCTGGTCTGCGCTTACGGCATTTACGCTTTCATCGCCCGCGGAGTCTGGAAATATCTTATCCTCCAGCAGCAGTTTTTCTTCTTCGACCTGGAACGCGGCTACATCCTTTTTGCAATCGATTATATTTCTATTATCATTTTGTTTGCTACACTCTCGCACCTTTTGGCAAGAAAGATGTGACAGCGGTTTTTAGAAAAACAAGTTGGTAAAGCTAAAAAATTGCTACATCGCAATTTTTTTTAACGCTTTGCTATAGAACACCGCCCGCTCTGACCGGCGGGCTTACACATGAGGTATTTTTGTGATTATTGAAAATCAAACTTTTGACGAAGAGAGAGCTTTGTACGGTCTTAAAGATCTTACAGTAAAAAACTGCCGCTTTGATGGTCCTGCTGACGGTGAATCCGCTTTTAAGGAATGCCGCAACATCGACGTGACCGGCTGCTTTATGAATCTTCGCTATCCCTTCTGGCATGTAGAAAAAGCAAAAATCACAGATACAAACTTTACAGAAAACTGCCGGGCTGCCCTCTGGTATGATAAAGATATTTTGATTGAAAACAGCAGACTCGGCGGAATTAAGGCAATTCGTGAATGCGAAAATATCGGCCTGAAAAACTGCAGCGTTAATTCTCCAGAGTTTGCCTGGAAAAGCCAGAAGCTGAAAATTGAAAATGTCACAATCGAAGAATCTGAATATCCCTTTTTTGAAATCCGTGATGCGAAACTTACGGGCTTAAAAATGAAGGGAAAATATTCTTTTCAATATGATGAAAATATCGAAATCTCAGATTCAGAGCTGAATACAAAAGATGCCTTCTGGCACACAAAAAATGTAACGGTAAAAAACTCTCTTGTAAAAAGCGAATACCTTGGCTGGTATTCAGAAAATCTCACTCTTATAAACTGCCGCATTATTGGAACTCAGCCTTTCTGCTACTGCAAAAATCTCGTGCTCAAAAACTGTACAATGGAAGACTGCGATCTTGCTTTCGAACGCAGCACCGTTGAAGTAGAAGTAAGCGGAAAAATCGACAGCGTAAAAAATCCTCTCGCTGGAAAAATTACAGCAGACTCTATCGGACAGATAATTCTTGAAGAAGAAATCTGCGATAAATCAAAAACACAGATTATCTGCAAAGAATAGAATATCAGGAGAAGTAGAATGGCAATTACAGTAAATCTTCGTTACACAGGAAAAAAGGGTGCTGCTCAGGCTTTTGCCCGCGAAATGATTTCCAGCGGAACCGTAGAAAAAATTCGTGCTGAAAAGGGAAACCTTCGCTATGAATATTACCTGCCCTTTGGTGAAGAAAAAGCCGGCGGCGATGATAACAGCGAAACAATTCTCTTAATCGACTCCTGGGAAAATCAACAAGCAATTGATTTACATCACGCTACCCCAATGATGAAAACCATCGCAGAACTCCGCGAAAAATACGACCTGCACATGACAATCGAACGTTTTGTTTCTGATGATACAATCCCGGAGCAGGATAAG
>JAHAZJ010000079.1 GCA_018385315.1 Treponema sp.
ATTTTTATCCTTTTAACCTCCAAATAACAACTTATATAGAACACCTAGTATATGAAAATACTTCATGCGAATTTACGTATTACCGTAATATTATTAAGCATATTTTCTCCACACAAATCCCAATGTGGCTTTATAAAATTTTTCAAATTCTGGGCTGGAAAATGCTCTAGTTTTGGGTTCTTTCATACATATCAAATAAAAGATCTTTTACATTTTTGTAGTAATCTATTTCTTCTATGAAGTTGCCACCATTTATTTCATACATCGTTCCATCAACACAATAATAAGTAATCCATGCTGTAATAGAATCACAATCTATATGGAACTGATATACAAAAACATCATCTTCTATAGGATAAACTGTCCAGGAATTAATCACTGAGGGCATATCAGGGTAAACAACTTCGAGAACACACTTAACTTTTTTTTTCTTTTATACTTTCTGTATAAATTTTAGCTGAATCAGAAGAAAAACCATTATCATCATAGGCTTGTTTTTTGCCTTTTTTTAATTTACCACTTCTAATTTCATTTATTTTTTTTATGCATTCTTTGTAGCCCATCATAAGATCACTGTTATTAGTCAAAGCCTCGTAATCAGCTTTTGTAAAAACATCAGACATACTTTCTTTTGCAAAACTGAAATCCTTTTTGAATTCTCTTACGGCATAAACTGTAAGATTATCATATTCGCCATTAATATTTATTGGACCATAACCAAGTTCAACAAGCATTTTCTGAATCTGACGAACATCATCACCTTCTGACTTATATTCCAGATTTCTTGAAAATTCTTGAGAGAACAATCTAATTGTAAATAAACTTAAAAACAAAATAACAAAACAACTTTTTTTCATTTTTTGTCTCCTGCTATTTCATTATAACACGAAAATAGGATATATTAAAAGCATGACAGTATTACAGAGTATTATTTTGGGAATCTTGCAGGGAGTTGCAGAATTCCTTCCAATTTCATCATCGGGTCATTTGCAGCTGGCACAGACTCTTTTTGGTTTAGAGGATGTCCCTCTTTTATTTGACGTTTTCCTTCACCTTGCAACTTTAGGTGCAGTTTGTCTTTTCTTCTGGAAAAAAATCTGGGCACTGCTCAAATGCTTTGGTCGCTGGATTACAAGAAACAATTCTAAATTAGATGAAAATCCAGAAGCTGATGCTGATGATCTTCTTTGCAAAAATGATCGGGCTGGCAGAAAAACAATTATTGCCATCATCATTTCTACAATTATTACTGGCGCAATGGGAATTGTAACTTCTAAGCTGATTCCAGAAATGGGAATTAAAGTAATATGCTGTGGTTTCTTAGTTACTTCCGCACTTTTAATCTGCTCTGCAATTATAGAAAAAAAACGCAGTGAAAAAACTGATGATTCTGCCCCAAAAACAGAAGGCGTTTCTATTTTGCAGTCAATTGTAATTGGTATTATGCAGGGCTTTGGAACTTTACCAGGAATCAGCCGCAGTGGTTCAACAATTGCCGGATCTTTATTCAGTAAATTAGATAGAAAAGCTGCAGGAGATTATTCTTTTATTGTTTCCATTCCAGCAATTCTTGGAGCCTTTTTGCTTGAAGTAAAAGATTTAGGTGAAGTCTCATCCTCTATTGGTGCGCTTCCTGTAATTGCAGGTTGTATTGCAGCTTTTGTGGTTGGATATCTTTCACTTACATTCCTTATGAAACTTATTCGCAAAGGAAAGCTGGCCTGGTTTGCTGCATATCTTATTCCAGTAGCAATCCTTGGAATCATCCTTTTGTAATCAAAATAATATGAAATCCGTATTCAATAATTCAGCAGAGCTTGAAGCAAAAGTAAAAACAGAATTTAATGTTCCTCAGTTTGTAATGATGGAAAATGCCGCTATTGGGATGAAAAATCTGATTGTGGAAAAATTTTCTAACACTGACAAGGCTTCCAGTTTGCCAGTAATTATTGTCTGCGGAAAAGGAAACAATGGTGCAGATGGATATGCTCTTGCCCGCCATTTACAGCCCTTTTTTCAAGTTTCCCTTGTAGCTTTTGAAGAACCAAAATCCCAGGAAGCTAAAATATGGCACTCCACCTGCCAAAAACTTGCCATTCCTTTTTTATCAGTTTCAGACTTTTATAACCTTTCTTCATCAAAAAAAAATAAAGCCATAATTGTAGACTGCATTTACGGAACCGGCTTTCACGGCGAACTTTCATCAGATGCTGCCAGTCTTATTGCTGCAATGAATGATTTTAATGGTCCTAAAATTGCCTGCGATATTCCTTCTGCTTTTGAATTTTGTGCAGATTATACAATAACCATGGGAACTCTCAAACTGCAGCTTTTTTCTGATAAAGCAAAACAAGCTTGTGGAAATATTATTGTTGCAGATTTAGGATTTACCCCAGAGGTTTTTGAAAGTCAGGGACAGACAACCGCTTATTTTATAGAACAGGATGATTTAAAACTGCCTTTTAGAAAAAAACGCAATGCTCACAAAGGAACATATGGCCATGCAGTAATTTTTGCCGGTGATAAAGCAGGCGCCGGGATTTTAGCTGCCAGTGCCGCCATGAACTTTGGATCAGGACTTACATCTATTTTAAAAACACACCAGTCAAATCTGGAACAGTTCAAAATTGATCCACAGCTGATGATTGCTGATTCTATTCCCAAAAAAGCTACGGCAATTTTAATAGGACCTGGAGTTACCCAACACCTACAGACCGACAATCAAATGATTATGGACTGGTTTCAAAAAACAAAAAATCCTGCCCTGGTTTTAGATGCAGGAATGTTTGATTTTGAACAGATTGCTTCCTTTTTGAAAGAATTAAACAATGTTGAAAACAGCCGCATAATTCTTACCCCCCATTTACTGGAATTAAGCCGCCTTCTTAAAAAAGTTGCATCCCAGTTTCCAGAAACAGGAATTACCCAAGAAGATTGTGATGTAAAAAATCTGGCAGACAACCCTGAAACAAAAATCAAAGTGGGAAAAATCTTAAATCAGCTTTATCCAAACACCGCAGTCATTATGAAATCTGCCAATACATTTATAGCTTATGGCAAAGAATGTTACATTGTTACTCAAGGCTGCCAAAATCTTGCAAAAGGTGGCAGTGGCGATGTGCTTGCAGGCCTTTGTGTTTCCCTTTTAGCCCAAGGTTACACAACAAAAGATGCCGCAATTTCATCCAGTCTTGCCCACGCCCTTGCTTCCCAAAAACTAGGCGCAGAAAGCTTTAATGTAACAAGTGAAGTGTTGATAAACACAATTTGGAACCTGATAAAAACAAAATAATATATTTAAATCATTAATAAATTTCTCATGCCTTGTTCCAATAAGAACATATCTTCATCTGATAATTTTGCTACCAATTCATCAAGCTGATTTTTATCCACAGATGTAATAAGCGGAACACATGCGACACTATCTTTTGAAAGGTGTGTCTTATTTTTAGGGAGTAATAAATTATCTTTATGTTCTGCTAAAGATAGATTACTAGATAGAGGTATTACAACAGTTGTATATATTCGTGAAGCATTATAATTATTATTCTGAACAACAATAGCAGGATGCCTATATCCAGCTTCACTTCCTTTTGGAACACCAAAATCAACCCACCAGATTTCACCACGTGTCATTTTTTAAAGCCTCACAAACTGTTTTAGAACCTTCCTTTGCAAATTTTAACTGCTCTTCTTTTGGAATTTTGTCATATACAGCATTAATCTTTTCAACCTCAGCTAAATCTACTGAAGAATCTTTCTTTTTTTCTTTTAAGCTTGCAGCCATTTCTTCAGTTAATAATTTCATATAGGCAAGAACAGAAACAACCTGAACTTCCGAAAGATCTTTCAATTGATTAATTGCCTTTATCTTTAAAGCAGAAAATGTTTTTGTAGAAGTATAAGAAGCTTCTGGAGACGAAAAAGAGAACTCATAAGATTTTGATTCATATGATGTTTTTTTATTATTTAAACTTTGTTCGCCTAGAATTGTTGCATAACTAACCTGATACAACCTGCATAAATCCTTTACAACTTTTACAGAAGGTTCAACATCTCCATTTTCATACTTAATATACATTTGTCGTGAAATGCTAAGAAACTCTGCTACATAAGATTGGGAATAATTATGTAATGTTCTTAATTTTTTTATTGCTTCAAACACAAAATTAGAATAGCTTATTATTTATTTAAAGTCAATTCTATTTTACAGTGTATACTATTATTTACACACCCTAATAAAATCCTTATTCCATCAAAGTAAAAAATAACTGTTAACTGTTAGTAAAATCATCAACTATAATAGTTTGATTTATCCCAACAAAATCTTCCCCCAGGATCTGGAATCTTTGTCTTTTGGATTCAAACCTAACTTCCGTACCAGAGTTTCTAACAGCTGGCCTACAATTTTTGGATCCATATCTTCTTTTGTGTATTCTATTTCCACATAAAAATACTGATTTACTTTTTCCAGTTCCAGATGAAACTCTGCCTGCGGATTTTCTGAAACACAAACATTGCAGCCCCAGGCTTCCTTGCATTTTTCAAAAAACCTTATATAACAGGCAACATTAAAAAAATCTCTTAAAACATCTGGATTTTCAATGTAAGTTTCATTTTCTTCATTAAATTCTATGCCGTTTTCTTTGGATTTTCGCTTGATTGTAAAATAAGATTCAATTTTTCCTTCTTTTTCTTCCCCTCGAATTCTGATTACCTGTGGTTCTCCGTAAATATCTCTTTCTTCACGATTTTTATACCGGGAATAATATTCATCCCATTTTTTAATGAACACAGGTTTAGAAAGTACTTTTATTCCATCAAGCGTTTTTTCACCATTTATCACACAGAAAATTTCATCATACTGCTGATTTGTAAGAGGGATTTTTAATTCTATTTCTCTACCCATTTCTAACTCCTGCAAGAAAATCTTTACTTCTTTATCTGTTTCTGCCAGCTTGTTGATTCTTTCTTCCACCTGATTATATGCATATTATAAACTATTTTATCCACTCATTGTATCTTTTTCACCATTATTTTATAATGATTTTAAGCTGCAATGGGGCAGTATTAATAGATTTTCTCTATTGATGTTCAGATTTTTTTTAACAAAAAAGGTCTGTTCTTTTTCACATTTTAAAGGAAGTTCCCTATGACAAACATCAATTTGCCTGAAATTTTTGGTAGTCTGGTTTTTAATCAGTCTGTTATGAAAGAAAAGTTGCCTTCAGACACATATAAGGCACTCAAGCACACAATGGATGAAGGAACTCCTTTAAACCTGGAAGTTGCAAATCAGGTTGCAGAAGCAATGAAAAACTGGGCAATTTCTAAAGGTGCCACTCACTATTCACACTGGTTCCAGCCATTAACTGGTATTACTGCCGAAAAACACGATTCTTTTCTTACTCCAGAAGATGAAGGAAAAATCATAATGAGCTTTAGCGGAAAAGAATTGATTAAAGGTGAACCAGATGCCTCATCTTTCCCAAGTGGCGGTAAACGTTCAACTTTTGAAGCTCGCGGTTACACTGTTTGGGATCCAACTTCATATCCTTTTGTAAAAGATCACACACTTTGTATTCCAACTGCATTCTGTTCCTGGACCGGTGAAGCTCTTGATAAAAAAACTCCTCTTCTCCGCTCAATGGAGAGTTTAAATAAACAGTCCCTTCGTATTCTCAAACTTTTTGGAAATGATGCAAAACATGTTACAACAACCATGGGACCAGAACAGGAATACTTCCTTGTTGATGAAAAGCTTTATCAGAAACGCAAAGACCTTAAAATGTGTGGCAGAACTTTATTTGGTGCCCGCCCAGTAAAAGGTCAGGAAATGGATGACCAGTATTTTGCTGCAATTAAACCTCGCGTAATTGAATACATGGAAGATTTGAATACTGAACTTTGGAAGCTTGGTATTTATGCAAAAACAGAACACAACGAAGGTGCTCCAGCTCAGCACGAAATGGCACCAATCTTTACAACTTCTAACCTTGCAGCAGACCAGAACCAGCTGACAATGGAAATTATGAAAAAGGTTGCCCGCCGTCACGGATTAATTTGTCTTCTTCACGAAAAACCATTTGCCGGTGTTGCAGGAAGTGGTAAGCACAATAACTGGTCCATTGCTACAGACAAAGGTGAAAATCTTTTTGCCCCAGGAAAAACTCCTCGTGACAATGCTCAGTTCCTTTTATTTTTAACCGCCGTTATTAAAGCAGTTGATGATAATCAGGATTTATTACGCTATTCAGTTGCAAGCGCCGGAAACGATAACCGTCTTGGTGTAATTGAAGCTCCTCCTGCCATTATGTCTATTTATATTGGCGATGAACTGGAAGCTGTTCTTGAATCAATTAAAGATGGAAAATCTTATACAAATCAGGCCGGAAGCAAGCTTAATATTGGTGTTGATGTTCTTCCTGCTATTCCAAAAGATTCAACAGACCGCAACAGAACTTCTCCATTTGCCTTTACAGGAAACCGCTTTGAATTCCGTTCTGTTGGTTCAAGTCTTTCTATCAGCGGGCCTAATACAATTTTGAACAGTATTCTTGCAAATACATTGTGTGATTTTGCCGACGAATTAGAAAAATCAAAGAATTTTGATGAAGATTTACAGGCTCTTATTAAAAGAGAAATCACAGCCCACTGGAAAATTCTTTTTAATGGAAATGGATATACGGAAGACTGGGTAAAAGAAGCAGAAAAACGGGGACTCAAAAACTATCGCACAACTCCAGATGCAATTGAACATTACCTTGATAAAAAGAACATAGATTTATTTACCCGCATGCAGATTTATACTCCAGAAGAAATGAAGAGTCATTATGACATTAAGCTGGAAAAATACTGCCAGGTTTTGAATATTGAAGTAAATACAATGATTAAAATGGTAAATAAAGATATTATTCCAGCAGCAATGAAATACATGAATGTTCTTGCTGATACAGTTTACAAAATGACAAAATCATGGTCTGGAACCAGCAGTGTAGCTTCAAAGCTTTTACGTTCATTAGATAAACTTACTGCAAATTTAGAAATAGCAACCGATGAACTTACAAAACAACATGAAGAAACAAAGAGCATTAAAGTTTTATTAAAAGCATCTAAATCCTATGCACAGGATATTCTTCCTGCCATGGCAAAAGTTCGTGCTGTTGCAGACCAGATTGAAGAACTTCTTGGTGAAGAATACAAACCTTTCCCAAGCTATGAAGATTTGTTATTTAGCGTACAATAAGTAAATTATTTACGTTTTATATATTGACTCCACTGGGGCTAGCTTCGTCGAAGTTAGCCCCAGTTTTTTTATAGTTT
>JAHAZJ010000080.1 GCA_018385315.1 Treponema sp.
TATAAGAAAACTTGTTATGAACCTATTAAAGGGATTAGATTTGCCTGTCGCAACAAAAAAGAAGAATCTTACAATAGGCAACAAGCAGACACTCTGTTTAAAAAACGAAAAATGTCTGCTTTACGCTTTGCATAATCTATAATGCGTTTGCCCTTGCATGAAGGTCGATTCCAATGTAAAATTGATGCTGGTTCTTATAGAATCTCATTAAGGTCCCCCTTTAATATTAATTAGGATATTGTGCCCAGATAGGCTTATCTATCTTAGCATGATAAACCTGGGGCCTTAATGATTTTCATGGTTTTCAAAACCGATAAAAACTTTTTCACAAAAGTTGCTATTCGTGGCTTTGCGCCACCGCAACTTTTGCGCTAATTTTGCCTACGGCAAAACCGTTTTTACGGTTTAAAACGCTAGTTATGCCCACGCCCCACTGGGGCGCTTGAGGAGAAAAAAAAGACAAGAACTGAATTTGAAAAACGAGAAAAAGATGAGAAGTTAAAAAGAGAAGATTATGATATTGAGTCTAATCATTAGACTTGGAGAATACTAAGATGACAGATAGAGGCGAACGTACAAAATGTCAGTTTAAAAGGATTGAAGGATATTTAATAATTGATTCTAAATATTATGGAAGCGAAGATAATGTTTATTCAATACATTCTATTTTTGTAAAAAATGAATATATTTTTTGGCTGTATAAAAATTTAAATGAATTATTGGATTCTGACATTATTGAACGTAAATTCCGAGAATCAAGTAAAACCCCGGAATAGTATTTAGATATAGAATTTAAAGGCGGCCTTGACAGGTGTACTACTGTCATGATTGATATCACATCAAAAAATGATAAAGGTTTTGGTTGGATGATGATTCCTTTTAATGAGAGAGACCCATTCAATAAAGAAGACAGCCTATATCCATTTTTGATAGAATCGGAAAAATATGTGCCAGAATCTGATAAACCAAAAATAATCCCTCAGTGGAGATAAAGTCTTCATAGTATTTTTAAGTTATTTGAGCAAAAAACTCAAAAATATGATATAATAATATTAGCGGAGGTCTATTATGGTTGCAGAGGCTCTAAAAGAAAAAGTCATGAATTATTTCACTCTTCTTGATGACGAACAGGCTCAGATGGTAATTTCGTATATAGAAACAATAGATGTAACACAGAAAAAGAAGCAGAAAAGCCTTGCGGACTTAAAAGGCAAAATCCAGTTTGCTGACGGATATGACTACAAGTCTATGAGGCGCACACAATGATTCTTGTTGATACATCAGTACTGATAAATTTCTTTCGCGGCAGGGAAACAGCAGGAACAAGATATTTGGAAGCATTAATCAGTGAAGAAAAACCGTTTTGCATTAATGAGTTTATTTATCAGGAACTTCTGCAAGGTTCAAAAGACGAAAAAGAATTCTCCACGCTCAAATCATATCTAGGCGAAATACCTCTGTACTCATTAAAGCTTGGCATTCAGTCTCATGAAAATGCCGCAATCCTCAATTTTAAATGCCGGAGAAAAGGTGTTACAATCCGCAGTACAGTCGATTTGCTTATCGCCGAGACCGCGATAGAAAATAATATTCCCTTGCTCCACGATGATGAAGATTTTGTAAATATGGCTCGCGTTATTACTGAATTAAAGCTCGCTATATAGAAATAGCACATAACAAAGCTTCAAAGCGGATGTCGCGGTCAAGCCGCGCCACCGTTTAAGCTATTGTTACACGGACACCCGCACTGGGGCGGTAGGATTTTTAGTATTTAAAATTTTTGGACATACAAATTTCTCTAAAAAAATAAGGAAATTTAGTGTGTCCAAAAGTAAATTTTTCGATAAGATTGTTCTTGCAAAAGAAGAACGTGAAGTAGAAGATGTCTATAATGAAGGTATCAACCTTTATTTCCTCAAAAATGAAGGAACAATTTCTCATCCGTATAAATGTGATGGTTTAGTTGATCAAGGCTTATTTCTTCGACTTATCATTGAATATAAATATAATGAAGAACTTCATAATCCAGTTTCAAGAGCCAAAGTTTTAATCCAAGTTATTTACTATATAAAACAATTTGAATTAAATGGCGATAGGCTGCCAAATGTAGTGATGGTCGGAGATAAAGATGAAGTCTTTGTCATGCACACAAATCCACTTCTAAAATATCTTGATGAAAATGTAGATTGGACAATTGCTCCAAGTAATGCTCATGATAAAAATCCAGCACTTCTTGTAAAAATTTCAAAAGATACAGAAATAAGTCCTTATGTTTATGATATAAATGAAGACTTTTCTTTCAAAGATGTAGCTGACAAAATTCTAGAAATTGCAAAAAATATAATTAGAAAAGTACGAGTCACCGAACACAACATTTCAAGAATTTTCGATGACTTTTCAACAAGGGTTTTAAGAGATACTTCAAAAATATCTCCAAATGATTTGGTAGGAATTTTTATAAATTCAATAATCGACCGTGAAAATTGTTATAAACATCCAAATAATCCAAATATTTTAGTCTGCTACAATAAGCAGTATCAGATTAATGGAACTTATTATGACACTTTCTTCAAACATTTCGAAAAAGAATATTCGCCAAAGGATAAGAATAAATTTACAGAAATTTCAGATCGTCTAATAGAAGATGCAAAACGAAGAAAAAATGGTGAGTTTTTTACACCAACTTTATTTACAGATTATGCTCATAAAATGCTTTCTGAAGAACTTGGAGAAGATTGGAAAGAAAAATACATTGTTTGGGACTGCTGTTGGGGTACAGGAAACCTAACTCGTGACTATCGTTTCAAAGAATTATATGCAAGTACACTTGAACAAGCAGAACTTGACTGTGGTAGAAGATATAATCCAGAAGCAACAAAATTTGTATTCGATTTCTTAAATGATGATATAGCTTTTATGGGGCAATCTAATGGAAAACTTCCGGAAAATTTATATAAAGCTCTTGAAGAAAAAAGACCTATCGTCTTTTTTATAAATCCACCATATGCAACCTCATCAAGTAATGATGGAAAAGGAAAAGGTAACGGTGTATGTATGACAAGACTTTATGATAAGATGGTAAAGGATGATATGCAGGAAGCCTGTAAAAATCTTTTTTCACAATTTATGTATCGTATCTGTCTTATAAAAAAACATTTTAATCTTGAAGATATTGCTATTGGGCTATTCTGTAATCCGATTTACCTTTGTGGCTCAACATTTAAGGAATTTAGAAAGTTTTTCTTTAACGAATTTGAATATAGACAGGGAATACTTTTTAATGCGAGCTGCTTTGCAGATGTATCTGATACTTGGGGCATTGATTTTACCGTATGGAAAGCAGGAGTAACTGAAAATAAAACAGAATTTGTCCATAACTTATTAGAAGAAAAAGACGAGGAACTTATTTCTACAGGATCAAAGAAAATCTATAACATTGATTTTGAAAATAATGCAAAGGATTGGATTAAAAAGCCAATAGAAAGTATTACAACAAAGAAAATAAAATATCCTCCTCTTTCAACAGCAATAAATGTTAAGGCTGGTAAAAGTTCAAATACATCAATTTTTGAAAACAGTCTCGGTTGTTATTTCAATGTTGGAAATGATGTTTATCAGAGTACACAAAGAGTTGCTATTTTTACAAGTTGTGATAATAGCAATGCAAACGGTATTTCTATAGTCTCTGAAAACTTTGAGAGAATTGTTACAATTTTTTCAGCTAGAAGACTTATTTCAAATAATTGGACTAATCATATTGATAATTATTTGGAGCCAAATACAAATCATCCAAAATGGAATGAATTCTATTCGGACAGTATTATTTTTTCATTATTTGAAAGTAAATCTCAACAATCATCATTAAGAAATATAG
>JAHAZJ010000096.1 GCA_018385315.1 Treponema sp.
ATTATGAATGCCATGGAGTATGCTGGATATCAGTTGAAACGTGGTTGTGGATGTAGAAACGGTTTCTGTGGAGCTTGTGCTACTATTTATCGTATTAAAGGAACTAATCAGCTCCAGACTTGCCTGGCTTGTTCTAAGAAAGTTGAAAACGATATGTACATTGCTACACTTCCATTCTTCCCATTAGTAAAACAGATTTATGACATCAACACTATCAAACCAGAACAAGCTGTAATGATGCAGTTGTATCCAGAAATCTACTCTTGTGTAGGTTGTAACGCTTGTACACGTGCTTGTACACAGGATTTAAGCGTTATGCAGTACATCGCTTATGCTCAGCGTGGCGAATTTGACAAATGTGCTGAACTTTCATTCGACTGTGTAATGTGTGGATGTTGTTCATCACGTTGTCCTGCTGGTATTTCTCATCCACAGGTTGCAGAACTTGCTCGCCGTTTGAATGGTAAATATCTCCAGCCACAGACACAGCACCTCTTAGACAGAGTTGCAGAAATTGACGCTGGAAAATGTGAAGAAGCAATCCAGAAGTTCATCGCTATGTCTACTGGTGACAAAGCTGAAATTAAAAATCTCTACAATAACAGAGACATTGAAAAATAGGAGACGATTATGTACGGAAATTATCTTGATGAAGCAGCAAAAATCGTTGCTGCAAAACGTGAAGAAAACCTTAAATTTGAACATGCTCGTCTTACAGCAGAACAGAAAGACGACTTATTATTAAAATTCCATCCAGACCGCATTAAGGAACAGTTTACTGAATTGAAGATTGGTCCTAATAAAGGTCAGAAAGCTCCAATCGAATTGGCTGAAATGTTACAGGCAAAACCTCGCTACACAGCTGACCAGATTGACTTGAACCATGTAGATTACGAAACTGATGTTCTCGTAATTGGTGCCGGTGGAGCTGGATGTTCTGCTGCAATCATGGCTTCTGAAGCTGGTGCTAAAGTTCTTTTGGCTACAAAACTTCGTCCAGGTGACGCAAACACAATGATGGCTGAAGGTGGTATTCAGGCTGCTGATAAACCAAATGACTCACCTGCTCAGCACTACTTGGACTGTTACGGTGGTGGACACTTTGATGGTAAACCAGAATTGGTATACACACTTACAAACAAAGCTCCATCTGTAATCAAATGGTTGAACGATCTTGGTGTTGAATTTGATAAAGAAGCTGATGGTACAATGGTAACAACTCATGGTGGTGGAACAAGCCGTAAACGTATGCACGCTTGTAAAGACTACTCTGGTGCTGAAATCATGCGTACACTTCGGGATGAAGCTTTGAACAGACCTGATTCAATCACAATTGTTGACTTTACAGCTGCAATTGAATTGATTAAAAACGATAAGGGTGAAGCTTGTGGTGCAGTTTTAATGAACGTTGAAACTGGTGAACTCCGCATTGCTAAAGCTAAAGTTGTAATCATCGCTACTGGTGGTGCTGGTCGTATGCACTATCAGGGATTCCCAACATCTAACCACTACGGTGCTACAGCAGACGGTCTTGTTATAGCTTACCGTGCTGGTGCTAAATTGTTGTATCAGGATTCTTTACAGTATCACCCAACAGGTGCTGCTTATCCAACACAGATTCTTGGTAAACTTGTAACAGAAAAAGTTCGCTCACTTGGTGCTAAACTTATCAATAAAGACGGTGAAGTTTATATTCACCCACTTGAAACACGTGACGTTAACGCTTCTGGTATTATCCGTGAAGTTCGCGAAGGTCGCGGTGTTAAAAATGATGTACAGGATGCTGTTTGGCTTGATACTCCAATGATCGAAATGATTCACGGAGAAGGAACAATCCTTAAATCAATTCCAGCTATGTATAAAATGTTCATCAAATATGGTATTGATATTCGTAAGGAACCAATTTTGGTTTATCCTACACTTCATTATCAGAATGGTGGTGTTGAAATCAACTCTACATGTCATACAAACATTCCTAACCTTCTGGTTGCTGGTGAAGCTTCCGGCGGTGTTCATGGTACAAACCGTCTTATGGGTAACTCACTCTTGGACGTAGTAGTATTCGGACGTGAAGCTGGTATTGAAGCTGGTAAAATGTTCAAAGACATTAAATTGGCAGACAAAATGAACCTTGATCATGTAACTGCATTTGAAAAAGAACGGGCTGCTGCTGGAATTACAAGTGATGTTGTATCTCCAAAAGTATTGCCAAGATACACACACGGAAACCCAGAATTTGAAAAAGCAATTCCTGGTGCTTCTAAGTAATTAAGAATTAAGAATTAAGAATGCAGAATTAGGAATTAATTTCTGCTGAATTTAATTAAAGACTGTCTGTAAAGTCATTTTGAACTTGTTTCAGAATTTACTACGGACAGTCTTTTTTTTCATCAAATGCTGTGAAGTTCTAAAATATGCGACTTATTGCTTAAAAGTTGTCATGTCAATATAATATAAATAAATAAACTTTTATAAGTAAAACAAAAGAGGTTTTATTATGATACTCTTCGGAGGCATTCTTTCAATTAAAGCAGTTACATTCTTAGTATTCTGTGTATTTGCAATTGCCGCTTTAGGTTATTTGCTTGGTAGAATCACTATTAAAGGTGTTTCTTTGGGAACTGCAGGTGTTTTCATCGTTGCTCTTCTTTTTGGTGCAATCCTTTACACACCACTTGCTAATCAGCTAAAAGTTGGTGATGCATCATATGTTTCAAATGCATTAAAAATTGTTGAAACTTTAGGTTTGATTCTTTTCGTAACATCAGTTGGATTTATTGCAGGTCCAAGTTTCTTTGGTGATTTGAAAAAGAACTTTAAATCATACATCCTTCTTGGTTTATTGATTATTGTAATTGGTGGACTTGCTTGTGCAGGATGTACAATTCTTGACATTAAAGTATTTGGTCGCTCTCCTGAAGAAGCAGGTGCTATGCTTGTTGGTCTTCTTTCTGGCTCTCTTACTTCTACCCCAGCTTTCTCTGCTGCAAAAGCAACAGTAACATCTGATGAACTTGAAGCAATTGTAGCTGTAGGACACGGAATTGCTTACCTCTTTGGTGTAGTTGGTGTTGTATTATTCGTTCAGCTTGTTCCAAAAATGGCTAGAGCTAACATGGAAGAAGAAAGAGCAAAGCTTTCTGCTGCTAACCCAGAAACACCTTCTAAACTCGACGGTTCAGAAATGGAACTTGATCCATTTGGATTCTGTGCATTCTCAATTGTAGCTGTTCTTGGTATGGTAATTGGGTGTTTCAAATTCGGAAACTTCTCTCTTACAACAACAGGTGGATGTCTTATTCTTTCTTTGATTTTTGGTCATTTTTCAAAAATTGGCAAAGTTTCTATTATGCCTCCAGAAGCAACTCTTAAAGTATTCCGTGAATTAGGTCTTATGTTATTCTTAATTGGTGCTGGTGTTGCTGGTGGTGCTTCATTCGTTAAATACTTCGAATGGGTATACTTTATTTATGGTATTGTAATGACATTAGTTCCAATGATTATTGGATACATTTTTGCAAAATATGTTCTTAAACTGAACCTTTTGAACAATCTTGGTTCAATCTGTGGTGGTATGACATCTACTCCAGCTTTAGGAACTTTAATCAGTACAGCAGGAACAGAAAAAGTTGCAGGTGCTTATGCATCTACTTATCCAATCGCTCTTGTAGCCGTTGTAATTGTTTCTCAGGTTTTGATTATTATTTTTAGATAGTATATTAGATTGATAAAAAAAGGACTAACCTTCTATTATGATTTTTATAATCAATTTAAGGTTAGTCTTTTTCATTAATTTTTCCTTATTTAGATGTAAGATTCATTACCCCATCCCAGTCTTCTGGAACTCCTTTTACAAGATAATTTTTACATCTTTCAGCAAAAACACGGCAAGTTTTATCTCCAAGAATCTGTGAGGCTGTTGTAAAGACTTTTTCAGCTTCTTTGAACTTTTTATCTAAATATAAAACCATTCCTTTATCAAAAAGTTCCATTTCTTCTTTCTTTTCTTCAGTTAATTCTGAAGTGTATCCTAATACATTATATAACTGAACTGGTGTACTTCTTCCAACTACTCTTACTTTATCAAGAGCACGAACTGCAATTTTTCCTTCATTGGCACCTGTATTAGCAAGGTTCCAGGTTTCATCTGAACACATAATCCATGTGTAATATGCTTTGTTAACCCCTTCAAGACGGGCTGCAAGGTTCACGGAATCACCAATCATTGTATAGTTCAATTTACTGAAAGATTCTGTTTTACTTCCCATTAATCCGACATATGCTTCTCCAGAGTTTATACCAATACGTGTTTGGAAAGGATTAAGTGAAATTTGAGTTACAGTTCCGTCTTCCTGCTCTAAATCATAAGTTCTGAAAGTATCTTCATAGCGTTTACAGAATTCCTCCTCAACTTTTTTCATTCGAATTGCAGAATCAAGACAGTTGTAAGCCCATTCCTCTTTTGTATGTATATTTGTTGGATCAGGAGCTCCAAACATAGAAATAATAGCATCACCTTCGTATTTGTCTATGTTTCCGCGGTTTACAAGAATTTCATTTGACATTTGACCAAGATATTCATTTAACAATGCAATCAAACGATTTGGTCCCTGTTCTCCATAAATTTTAGTAATATTTTCACTGAATGTAGAAAATTTCTGAATATCTGAAAAAAGTGCTGTAATTGATTTTTTCTGTCCTTCAGTTTTAAATGCTTCTGGATTTTTTCTTAATTCTTCTACTGTATCTTTATTTGCAAAAGAAGAAGCAATCTGTGTAATGAAACGTTTTTCTCTACTACTCTTAAGATATCTATTTGCGACCTGTACAATAAATTCGATTACGCTGTATAAAATTACAGTGCCCATCATTGGAATATAAATATCGAATAAAACAAATAATAAAACGAATCCTATGATTAAAAGGATTTTTAATACTGCAGAAAAAATATTTTGTAATGAATTGGAAAGATTCACAAAAAGTAAACCTAGAAGACAGATTATAAATGCAATGCCAAATCCCCAGTACCATTCATATTGCTGTAAGAACTTTTCTGTTAAAATGGTATTCATTATATTTGCATGAATACCAACGTTAGCATATTGTTTATTAAATGGAATTGCTCCAATATCTGTTGTTGAAGCAGCTGTCATACCAATAATACAATATGCATTTTCAAACTTATTTTTCATTTCTGTGAACATAGTATTATAATTTTCATAGTCATCTTTTATTGTATTAAAT
>JAHAZJ010000099.1 GCA_018385315.1 Treponema sp.
AGGAATTTAATTAAATGGCTGCTCAGGTAACAAACTATCAGTGTCCTTCTTGTACAGGACCACTTCATTTTTCCAGCAAAACAAATCGTCTGGAATGTGATTATTGTGGAAGTTCATACGAAGTTTCAGAAATAGATGAAAAATTCAATGCAAAAATTGATGAAGCAAAGAATGAATCTGATAAAAAGCAAAAGGATAATCAGGAAAAATGGGATGTTACCGGGTTAAGATCTTATACCTGTTCATCTTGTGGTGCAGAAATCATTTGTGATGAAACTACTGTGGCTACAAGTTGTCCTTATTGTGCAAATCCTACTGTAATACCAGGTCAGTTCAAAGATGGGCAAATGCCGGATCTGGTAATTCCATTTTCTGTTGATAAAAAAGATGCAATTGAAGCACTAAAAAATCACTACAATAAAAAAAGATTATTACCTTCAGTTTTTTCAAAGGAAAATCATATTGAAGAAGTAAAGGGAATATATGTTCCTTTCTGGTTGTATGATGGAGATGCTGATGTACAAATGTCTTTTGTTGCAACAAGATCTTCAGTTACAAGAACTGCTAAAAAAGAAATAATCACAACATCTCATTATAAAATTAATAGAGCTGGTACAGTTCCATTTGAAAAAGTTCCTGTAGATGCTTCAAAAAAAATGGATAATGATTTAATGGATTCTATAGAACCATTTGATTACTCCAAATTAGTTGAGTTTACACCTTCCTATTTGCCAGGATATTTTGCTGAATCATATGATGAAAATCAGGAGGACTGTAAACCAAGAGTAAATCTAAGAATTGAAAACAGTGCTTGTTCTGAAATTTCAAAAACAGTAGTGGGTTATGAAACAGTAACAGCTACTTCAAAGAATGTAAAAATTAATTATAAAAATATAAAATATGCGTTTCTTCCTGTATGGCTTTTAACAACAAAATGGAAAGATCAGGTTTTTATGTTCTCAATGAATGGACAGACAGGAAAATTAGTTGGAAATCTCCCTGTTGACTGGGGAAAATTCTGGAAATATTTCTTTGGAATTTTTGCAGGAGTAGGAGTGGCGGCAACTGCAATTATGTATTTTATAATGAAGGTGATGTAATTTATGAAAAATAAAAATTTTATGAAATGTACAGTTCTTGTAATTCTTTTTCTTGTTTTATCTACATCCCTCTATGCAGCTTCCAGCTCTCTTGTAATTGACGAATGTGATACTATAGACACAGACCAAAAAGCCAGTTTACAGGTATTGGCAAATCAGATAGAAGAAGAATTTGAAGTTGCTGCATATGTAGTTCTTGTAAATGATCCGGATATGACAAATGTAGAAGATTATGCAGAAGCCTATTACACACACAATGGTTTTGGGTACGGCGAAGAAAAAACTGGTATAATGCTTTTATTAAATTTTTATGAAAGAGATTATGATATTTGCTGCTACGGTTCATTAGCCCATAAAATTTTTACTGATAATACAAAAAGCAAAATTGCAAAAGATTTTATTCCTTTTTTTAGAAATAATGAATGGTACGATGGTTGCGCACAATTTTTAATTTCTACAAGAACGATTTTATCAAATTATACAAAACGTAATGCACCAAAAATAGAAAATAGAACTTCTCAGACAGGATTTGCTTCTTATGTTGATATAGAAATTCTTGTAAACGCACTTCTAATAGGTTTTGGATTATCATTAATTATAGCATTAATTTCCTGCCTTGTAATGAAATCAAAAATGAAGTCCGTTAAACAGGCTAAAAGAGCAGATAAATATATAGTTTCTAACACAATTAAAATCACTTTAAGAAATGATATGTTTACTCATAACACAACTGTTGTCCACGATATCCCTGAACCACAAAGTAATAAAACAACAATTAGTGCAGGTGGTTTTTCTCATAGCAGTGGAAAATTTTAAAGGTTTAAATTAAAGAAAACAAACAAAAAAAACTTCCCACACCGTCTTAGAGTAAAAGTACTACCTCTACAACGTACCTACGAAGCTGCTCGCTGAAGCTGTATGGAAGTTATCCATCTCGCTGCGCTCGTCAGCTTCAGAGGCACTTCGTAGTCCCGTTTTCGCTCTCGTACTTTTACTCTAAGACTTCCCTGGTATTTTAATTTATCTTTAATTTAAACCTCCATTAAAAAAAGTTTAAAATTTTGTATTTATGATATTGACTAATATTTAAGTTTTGGTTAATATAATATCACGTTCCGCGGGGGTGGTGGAATTGGTAGACACGCAAGCTTGAGGTGCTTGTGGCGTAAGTCGTGGCCGTTCAAGTCGGCTCCTCCGCACTAAAAAGGGCTGTCCTGGAAGTAATTAATGACTTCAAAATGGGCAGCCTTTTTTATGTTTAAATGAATTTTGTAGATTTTCGTTTATTGTTTTTTTCCATTTCCTATGAACAAGTAATGCATTTGTCCGTCATTAAGTGAATCCCTAAAAAAAAGCCATTTTCAAGTTTTTCTAACGCTCCGAATTTTTCGTTGAGATTCAGGTATTCTGCGAAAGCCATCAGCTGACCTATGTTACCTTCTGCAACACAAATCCATTTTTCATCGCACATAAGTATCTGGCGGTTGATTGAGCCAAAACGGTAATCAAGATAAATTCGGTAGGTGTGATTTCCCATCTGTTTTTCTGCAATCATTCGGATAAGCGGATTCTTTTCTTTTATGAGTCTATCATCACTTACGTCCCCCAGGGCGTCTATACCTTTTTCGTGTGCAGTTTTAGTAAATGCTTCAAGTTCTGAAGGAACTTTTTCATAAGAATAAAGCTTCCATCCGTCGATTTTGAACGATGTAAATCCTTCTTTTTTCATTTTTCCCCCTGATATGTTTTATAAAATGTTTTTATAAGTGCGTGGCGGACTGCATGGGCAAGACCTGTGTATTCACTTTTTGCCGTGATTTTCTTAATCTCTGTGAGTTTTACAGACTGCATAATTTCAGTGAACTTACCCGAACCATAAAGACTTTCCATGTTTGTCATAAGAGTATTTCCCAAAAAGCAGATTCGTTTTACAGGCACTGAACGAAGATTTCGTGTTCAAGCCCGCTGTAGCAGACGTGTACCAGAGCAGAGCAATTTGAACAGCTAAACTGAATGCCCTCGTCGTCTTCCAGAATATTGCGGCTGAAGGTAAAAAGATTTTCGCTACACTGAGGGCAGGAAACCGTAATTAAATCTGATTTATCAAAATGACGCTGGCTGATTTTTTCCATTAAATCCTCCTGTTTTTGCTGAAAAGTGGCAGCTCCCGCTCCTTGGGCAGCTGCCGAGCCCGAAACCGCTGGCAAAGACCTGCGCCCCCTGCCAGTTCTATGCGACAGTCAAGCTGCCGACTTTAATAATGGAACCTCTAAAAACTTCAGTTTTTAGAGATACCCATAATATAAAAGCAAAAATCAGAAAGTTCAAAAATCTGCTATTTTACCTTAAATTCCAGATCATCGACGGAAAGGTCGCCTACATCAATATCTTCATTTGACAGGTCATTTAGGAAGCCAGAAGGACATTTCTTCAGATAATCATAGAAGTCCTGTTTCCATTCCATGGCGTTAAGTTTTTCTATAGAGTCTGCAATTGGAATGCCTAAAAACTTCAGATAGAAGTCGTTATCTTTGAGCTTCTGGTAAACTTCATCATCTGTTGCATCTGTTTCAATCCAAACCGGGCAAGAGCCTATTTCCTCTCCAGTCTTTTTGTTAATGATACTTATGAAAACATTGTTGAGGGAACTTCTTTCTGCAAGATAAACATCACCGTCTTCTATGCAGTCAATAATTGCCCAGTAATCCAAAACTTCATCGTCGTCATAGAGTTCATACCACTGACCGTGGTAAGGACAAGCCGATTCGTAATATTTTTCGAGAATGAAATTAAAGGAGACTCTTTTACCTGCAAAAATTTCCTCGTATTTAATCTTGAAACCACACTCATTTTCAAGCTGTGTAAGACGTTCGATTGCGCTTTCCGGGTCTCCGCAGTCGCCGTACATTTCCTCGTTGAAAACGATTTCCGGGTCATTGTCAATATTATTTGCCAAATCATTTTTGTCCTGATATTCAGAGAAAATTAAATCCGGATTTTCAAGCAGAACTTTTTTGAGCTTGTTATATTCATCCTGAGTTTTTGTATAAATATGTAATACGCAAAAGCCTTCTATAGAGTTATCATAAAAACTCATGCCGAAGGATCGCTGATTTGAAGTAGCAGTACTGTTACTAGTGGATGTCGTTCCCCCTTCCACATACACGCCGCTTAAATTCTGATTAGCAACAATGCGGAAGTAGAGGCCGTTTTCCTTACAGAAGTCGCGATCGTATGGCGGAACTTCTTCGCCGGCTTCTTTTTGCAAAAGGGACATAAGGCGAATCTGATGACTCAGTTCCAGCTCGCCCGAAACATTTTTGAGGGCGGCATTTGCTGCGGTTGCCTTTTCCAAAAAGCTGAAATCACTGTATTTTTTGTACATGGCAAGGTAGTAGTAGGCCTGATAGCATTTGAGAGTATTGCTTTCCGGCCAGAGCATTGCGGACTTTTTGAGGTAACGCTCAGTTTCGCTCATATTGCCTGCGGTCAGATATATGTCCAGGGCGGTAATATAGGCAGAAAGAACATCAGCACCAAGTCCGTTGATTACTTTAAAAGCTTCATCACTTCTTCCGCTTGCGGCAAGGACTGGAAGGTACAAGGAAAGAGCCTTTT
>JAHAZJ010000107.1 GCA_018385315.1 Treponema sp.
CGGCTTCGGTGATTAGAGATTGTTTGTAGGCTTTTAGTTTTTCAATTACCTGCTGCTGCTTCTGGATTGTTTCTTCTATTTTGCTACATTTTTTATCCAGATATGTGGCAATGCGCTGTTGGGTTTCAAAGCTTGGAGCAACAATTGGATAATTTTGTAATGTCTCATTATTAAGAGTCCAGCGATTTTCAAAAGAAACACCATTCCCATGTGCAAAAAAAGCCATCATCCAATATTGAACTTTAAAATAATAATCATAAAAAACAGGAGAGACATTTTTCTTTGCTCTTAAATTGATATATGCAGGACTAATTACACCTTTTACTTTTGATATACTGCAATTTGCACCACTGTATAAATCCATTGGATTAATCAATAAGTCATCAACATCAACTGGATTGTAATTGTAATAGCTTTCTGCAAGTTGACCTTCATTATTTGAGATGTCTCGTTCTCTAACACCGGTTCTAGCAAGAGATAGAACTATTGGATTTTCTTGCATTGCTTTTTCATTCTTACGAACAAATGAATGCTTTACTTTCTTTACTTCCCACCCATCAGGAATCTCGCCTATCCATTCTACGCCGCTGTTTTTCATCTTTGTTTCCTTTATATTGCCACACGGATTCGGAATTACTAACGTAATTCCTTTTTTTTGAATTTTGTTATTCGTTCCCATTTTAGAGAAGTTTCGCCAAAATTAATCAATAATCCTATTTCTTTGTCAGCTGCATTGAGATAATTTAGAACCTGTGCCTTGTGAGGTTTAGAAAGGGTACTTACTGCTTTTAATTCCACTATGATTTCATCGAAACAGATAAAATCCGCATAATATTCTTTGTTAAGTTTTTTTCCCTTATACAGTATTGGCAAAAGCTGTTCTCTTTTATAAGGAATCTGCTGAATTTTAAATTCCTCTTCCAATGCCTCTTGATAAACCGCCTCAAGAAATCCGTTCCCAAGTTCATTATGAACTTCTATACAGGCATTTATTATTTTACCAGTCAATTCTTCTTTCTCCAACATATTTTCTCCTGATTTTGCGTTAGCAAAATCGAATCCGTGTGGCTGTTTCTGACAGAATCTCGCCTATCCATTCCTTTATACTGATTTTAAAACTGTTTAATCCGGCCTGACTTTTAATTATGGCGAATTCGCCATAATTAAAAGTTGGATTATAAACTTTTTCCCAAATTCCTATATATTCAAGAGTATTTCTGTTTCTAAGCCAGTCGGTAATAAAAAAATCCCCATCTTTGGCTTTTAACATATCTGTAAGACAAAGATAATCTTCATCTTTTATTTTTACGACTGTAATTTCTGTATCTTTTACTGTAAACTTTGCCATTTTTTACTCCTCAGAAATCTCGCCTATCCATTCTACGCCGCTGTTTTTCATTTCTGCTCTCCGTCGGTCAGTTCTGCAAATTTTTCTTGTGCATTGGCAAGTTTTTTAACTTCGGCTTTTAATGTTTCTTCGGACGGCAAATAAAGTTCATACTTGCTTGCAAGAATGGTCTTGTTTTCTTTTGGCAGAGTCATTTTTACCATTTCATCATTTTTTGCCGTACATAACAAAATACCGATTGTCGGATTTTCATCAGGCAATTTTTCGTTACGGTCAAAATAATTTACATACATCTGGAGCTGGCCTAAATCTTCGTGAGTAAGCTTTTTTGTCTTTAATTCAATTACCACAAAGCACCTCAAAAGACGGTTGTAGAAAACGAGGTCTGCAAAGTATTCATCATCTTCTATTAAAAGCCTTTTTTGGCGGGCAATAAAACTAAAACCGTTTCCAAGTTCAAGCAAAAACTGCTGTAAATGGTCTATAAGAGCTGATTCAAGGTCTTTTTCGTAATATTCAGCTTTTCGCTCAAGTCCAAGAAATTCAAGAATCATCGGATCTTTGATTATGTCTGCCGGATTTTCTGGAATTCGCTCTTTTCGAGCAACGGAAAGAACTTTTTCTTTGTCGTTCGACATCAAAAGTCGTTCATAAAGCATAGAATCAATCTGTCTTTCGGTTTCGCGGGCTGTCCAACCGTTATTTACAGATTCAAGCTCATAATATTCGCGTTTAGAAGGATCTGAAATTGAAATCAGAAGTTTATATTGTGACCAGTTTAATTCCGTCCGCAGTGCAGACGGAATTTGATACAGGCGATAAAATTGTCTTGCGCGTTCTAATTGTCTTTCACCAAATCCACTTCCGTATTCTTTTTCAAGATTCTTTGCAAGAGTTTTTACAAGATAAGTTCCGTAATCAGCCCGCTCCTTGCCCTGCTGTTCTTCTTCAAAAATACGTTTTCCAAGATTCCAGTACATCTGTACACGGCAAAAATCCACACTTCGGACAGCAGAACTTCTGGCACTGTTGATAATCGTTCTGGCATCTTCAATAATGTTTGAGGTCTTTTTGTATGTTATAACTTTTGTTTCTTTTGCCATTTTTTACTCCTCAGAAAGCTCGCCAATCCATTCTACGCCGCTGTTTTTCATTTCTGCTTTCCATCAATAGTGTTGTGAGTTTCAGCAAAGATTTCTTTTTGGCGTTCAATTTCTTCTTCTAATTCTTTTTCGGTTGGAAGTAAGGTCAAATATTTACTTGCAAAAATCTGCTTTGATTCTTTGAGTACAGAATATTTTGCCACAGTTTTGTCGGTTTCTGAGCAGAGTAAGATTCCAATTGTAGGATTGTCATCTTCTTTTTTGTAAATATCATCGAACATACGGACATAAAAATCCATTTGACCTACATCCCTGTGTGTAAGTGTATTCATTTTTAAATCTACAAGTACAAAGCATTTGAGAATAAAATTATAAAACACAAGGTCTATATAAAAATCTTCGGTTTCAGTTCGTACAAGTTTCTGGCGTTCTACAAAAGCAAAGCCTTTTCCCATTTCAAGAAGGAATTTTTGAATACTGTCTATAATTGCTTGTTCAAAATCACTTTCTTCATAGCTTTTATTTTCTGGAAGTCCAAGAAACTCCAATACATACGGATTCTTTACAAACTCTAATTTTTTATCTTGAAAAAGTTTTGATTTTTTTTCCATTTCTTTTATTACAGGCTCTTTTACTTGAGAACTTAGCAGACGTTCATAGTATTTTGTTCCTATATTTCTTTCTAAAGTTCTTGTATCCCAGTTCTGTGCAGAGCTTTCATTACAATACCAATCACGGGCCTCTTTCTGTGTAACGCGCATAATAAGTTTGTAATGACTCCAAGTCAAAATTCTCCACACTGCGGAGAACTTCTCTGGTTCTGTAAAACGTTCAAAAAACATACGGAAATTATATAAGCTTTGTGGAGAAAATCCTTTCCCAAATTCTTTTGTTAATTCTTCTGAAAGATTTTTAATTATTTCTTTTCCGTATTCAGCTCTGATTTCACCTTTCTGTTCCTGCAAGACAATTCTTTTCCCTATAAGCCAATAGGCATAAATCATTGCATAGTTAATATGATTTTTAACATACTGTCTTGACTGCAAAATTATTTCTTTTATATCTGAAACATAATTTTCTGTGAATACTACATCTGGTTCAAAGTAAGTTTTTAGTTCTTCTTTCATCTTTTACTCTCCCATAATCTCAGATAGATTTGCCATTAGATTTTTTTCCAGCTCTTTTATTTCATCCATAATCTGAGCGCTTGGTTTTGGAGCTTCGTATTTATAGAAGTATCTTGTAAATGGAATTTCGTAGCCCACTACATTTTTCTTTTCATCTATCCAAGCATCTGGTGCAAAAGGAAGAACTTCACGATTAAAAAATTCGGTTATATCTTCTTTCAATGGAACATTTTCTGTATCACGCAAACTTGAATCTGCTTGTTTTTTTCCATTCTTTAAAACTAGATTTCCTTTTTCATCTTTTAGAGGACGTTCTACTGTAATTGTTGTGTAGCCAAAATCTTTTGTATCAAAAATTTTGCTCAGTTCGTTTTCTTCAAATTTGTTATAAAGCTCTACAATCTGTTTTATATTTGCCTCTGAAATATCGTTTCGCTTGTTGCCAAGGGCTTTGCGGCGTTTTTCAAAAAGAGAGTTTGCATTTATGAGCTGAACTTTGTTCTTGCGTCCTGCTGATTTTCTGTTATTGAAAATCCAAATATAAGTTGCAATCCCTGTGTTGTAAAAAATATCGTTTGGAAGAGCAATAATTGCATCAAG
>JAHAZJ010000115.1 GCA_018385315.1 Treponema sp.
AGTACAGCAGCTGATGGACGAAAAACTTTTCCCTGATGAAGAGTTTGAAAATCAAAAGAAAAAAGAAATTTATGAAGAAGCAAAGTATTATCATAAAGCCCAACATGGACTTGTCAGAATTTCAAAATACTTTTTTCCAGAATCTGCTGATACCAGAAAACAATATCTGCAAAAACACGGAGTAAAGCTTTCTTTTTGCGAACATGGTTATGATTACGGTATGGCCAATCTTGAAGATCCCCTTGGAAAACAGCCTTCCGACACAAAAATCTGGCAGGTGAATTTTGCATCAGAAAAAGCCTTTACTGAATGGGGAAGCGAATCCCGCAGTCAGGAAGCTGCAATGGTAATGGTAATGCCCCTTCTCCATAAGGCAAGTCTTTTTCTTGACCAGAGCGGAATCACAGACTCATCTCTTCTGCACAAAAAGAGCGGCACCACTATTCTTACTCCAATTCTCTTTGAAGGAGTTCCCCAATGGGTAAGTATTTGTAATGGACAGGCTAAAATGATTACCTGGGATAAAACCAACAACGTAATTTCAATGATGGCTCCTTACGGTGGCGATGGCCTTTATAAGAAAAAGGAAATTATCTTCCTGCTGCTCACGCTTTTTGCGGGCTTTGGCGGAATCAAAAGACGCGGTATAAAAGACAAGGTTCAACTTACAGAAATCCACACAGGAAACTGGGGCTGCGGAAATTTCCGTAACAACAAGGAACTGATTTATCTTTCGCAGATTTATGTTGCAGATGTTTTGGGCATTGATACGATTGTTTTTCATTTGGCTGATAATCAGCTGATGGAAAAAGCTATTGAAAAATGGAAAGAGATTCCGGATAACCTTTGCTTTGATGAAGTCGTAAGTCTTTTTACAGACTACGGATTTAAATGGCGATAAAAGCTGGGTGCAAGTTATTTTCCCACATGGCCCTATAATTTAAGCAGGGTCACATCGGCCAAAAGAAACTCATTTTATAATTCCAGGAACCGCCAGAATGCGGAAGGAGAATCAACATGAATAATTCAATCACAAAGAAGACAGCACAGACATTGCCTATGCCGGTAAAAACAAAATGGAATGTTTTATCAAACATCAAGACAATCTGTGACTCAATTGTAGAAAGCGGGCTTAGTCCGGAACGCACTACCCTCTACCAGACAACTATTCTTCGCCTCCAGGAATATTTCAATACTAATGAAAATCAAACCTGGATTTTATGCTTCGCAGTTTATCAGCACTTCCGCGATAACAATCAGATTTTCCCGAGCGAATATGCAGATTTTCTTTCAGTAAATGTTTTAAAAGTAGCCGCCATGTATTCTGATTTTGTTGCTCTCAGACAAAAGGGCTTGCTCGACTTTACTGATTCAAAATCAACTTTCTCAGTTACAAAGGAATTAATTAAAAGGATTTTGAATAATGAAGCAATTAACCACAATATGAGAAAAGAAACTTCATATCTGGATTTTGTTGCAAAGGTTGCAAATCTTTATGAAAACAACAAGTATACAGATAACACAGTTGACGACCTTGTATGTCAGCTTTGTGATTATGAAGAAAGCAACGAAACAATTCCTTTTGTAATCCGCAGTAAAGAATTAATTAATGACAGCAGAACCCGTTTTATGTTTTATGATATTTGTAATGACAGCCTGAGTGGAATGCCGTCCTGCCTTTGCACAACAATTGATGATATTTATGAAGACTCAGAACGCTTTAGAATTGCCAGACAATTTTTTGATGAGAAGCACATTCTTATGGTAAATGGGCTTGTCGAATTTACAGAAAAAGGAAATATGATTGATTCAAAACTTACTCTCACAGAAGACGGCAAGAAATTCTTTCTCGACGACGATTATGAGCTTTATTCAGTAAAGATTGATGATAAAAAACTCAAAAAGCCTCAGGATATCCGTGCAAAAAAACTTTTCTACAGTGATGAAAATCAGAAGCAGATTGATGACCTGACACAATCTTTGACCCAGTCAAAATTCCGCCAGATTCAAAAGAAGCTTACAGAAAAAGGTCTTCCCTGCGGAATTGCCGTACTTCTTCACGGTGCGCCTGGCTGCGGTAAAACTGAAACAGTTTATCAGCTTGCAAAAAAGACAGGTCGCTCAATTATGCAGGTAGATATTTCAGCAACAAAAAGTGCCTGGTTTGGTGAGAGCGAAAAGAAAATAAAAGAGGTGTTTACAGATTATAAAGAGCTCTGCAATAAAATGAAAAAACTGAAATGTGGACGCACCCCGATTCTACTTTTTAATGAATGTGATGCCGTTTTTAGTAAACGAAAAGATATCTCTTATTCAAATACAGCTCAGACAGAAAACTCTATCCAAAACATTATTCTGGAGGAGATGGAAAATCTGGAAGGTATTCTGATAGCTACAACTAATTTAACTGACAATCTGGACTCGGCTTTTGAACGCCGCTTCCTCTTTAAAATTCAATTTGAAAATCCATCTGTCGAAGCAAAAAAGGCAATCTGGAAAAACAAACTGCCATGGCTCACAACCGAAAAGGCTCAGCATTTAGCAAAAACTTACAACTTCTCCGGCGGCGAAATTGACAACATAGTTCGCAAAGCCGAAATGAAAGAAATCATTTCCGGCAAACGCCCCGC
>JAHAZJ010000116.1 GCA_018385315.1 Treponema sp.
TGTCGTAACCCCTTCAGAATTGGTTGAAATTTTGAAACAAGAAATCGTATAACAAGAAGTTCAAAGCCAACAACGCAATCAAGCTGCGTTGCGGTTTCACTTATAGTCCCCGCCTTTCTGGGGCTCCTGGTTTACCAATGAAAGAAAAATCAAAATACCCGCTATTTTTGGGGGCTGGTTTATTAATGAAAGAAAACATTAAAATACCCGGGGAGCAGTTACCTAAAATGGCGGGAGCAGAAAAAAGACTTCTCAAAAAGGCTCTACGGGCGGGTTAGGATGTAAAGCTAAAAATTGCTGTTCGCATTTTTTTTAACGCTTTGCTATGGAACACCGCTCGCTCTGACCGGCGAGCTTACACATTTCCTTGCCGCCCTTAGCGTCTAGCGACGATATCTAGCGGTTTTGAGAAGGCTTTTTTCTGCGGTAGCCATTTTAGGTAACTGCGCTGTGTGAAGTTTTTTTTGTTATTTTCTTTAATTTAAACCTACAATTTTCGTCTATTTTTGTTACATGACATTCCACTATATCTCATTTATACTATTTTTAATTTTATTTACTACAAAGGAGAATTATTGTGATTTTAGATTGGGAACAGTATTTACAAAAGGCAAGAGAAACTGTAGCAGAAGGTTGTGTTCTCTTAAAAAATGATAATCAGGTACTTCCTTTAAAAAAAGGTGCCAGAGTTTCTGTTTTTGGTCGAATTCAAAATCATTATTATAAATCAGGAACTGGTTCTGGAGGCATGGTTAATGTTTCAAAGGTTATTGGAGTTTTAGATGCTCTTAGAGAGAATCCAGATGTAGAAATTAATGAAGAGCTTGCAAAAATTTATTTAGATTGGGATAAGGAGCATCCATTTGATAAAGGTCTTGGCTGGGGTAATGAACCTTGGAGTCAGTTGGAAATGGAGCTTTCTGATTCAATAGTAAAATCTGCAGCAGAATTTAGTGATACAGCAATTGTTATTATTGGTCGTACTGCTGGTGAAGATAAGGATGCAGGGTTAAAAGAAGGTTCATATCTACTTACAAAAATTGAAGAAGATATGATGACAAAGGTAACAGCTCAGTTTAAAAAGGTAATTGTTTTATTGAATGTTGGTGCTGTTATTGATATGAGCTTTATTGATAAATATAATCCTGCTGCTGTTATGTATATATGGCAGGGTGGTATGAATGGAGGAGATGGTGTTGTTGATTTATTGACAGGAAAGGTAACACCATCTGGTAAACTTTCTGACACAATTGCTTATAAAATTGAAGATTATCCTTCTGATAAAAACTTTGGTGGTACAGTTCGTAATCTTTATCAGGAAGATATTTACGTTGGTTATAGATATTTTGAAACTTTTAATAAGGATGCAGTTCGCTATCCTTTTGGTTATGGTCTTTCTTACACAACCTTTACAATTGAATCTAAAACAGCAAGTGCTACAGAAAAAGAGCTAAAACTTGATGTTACAGTTAAAAATACTGGAGCATACCCAGGAAAAGAAACTGTTCAGCTTTATGTTGAAGCACCTCAGGGAAAACTTGGAAAAGCCAGCAGAAGCTTGTGTGCATTTAAGAAATCTGATGTAATTCAGCCAGGAAAACAACAGACGCTTTCTTTTGTAATTCCAATGGCTGATGTTGCTTCTTATGATGATTCTGGTGCTACTGGTCACAAATCTGCCTTTGTTTTGGAGGCTGGTTCATATAATTTTTATGCAGGCAGCGATGTTCGTTCTGCACAAAAAGTGGCAGCTGTAGAAATTAAAGATACTATTGTGACAAAACAGTTATCACAAGTGCTTGCACCAACAATGGAATATACAAGAATGAAGCCAGTTCTGGAAAATGGAGCATATAAAGTGGAATATGAAAAAGTTCCAATGGCGGACCACAATATGGACGAAATTCGTGCTTCAAAAACTCCTGACGACATTCCTTATTCTGGAGACAAGGGAATTAAACTTGTTGATGTAAGAAATGGAAAGGCTTCTATGAAAGACTTTATTGCTCAACTTACAGATGATGATTTGTGTTGTATTGTTCGTGGCGAAGGAATGGGTAGCTTAAAGGTAACACTTGGAACAGCAGCTGCATTTGGTGGAGTAAATAAACATCTTGCAGAATTAGGTATTCCTTGTGGTTGTTGCGATGATGGTCCTTCTGGTTTACGTCTTGATAGTGGTGTAAAAGCATTTAATATGCCAAATGGTACTTTAATGGCTTGTACATTTAATCCTGAACTTATGACAGAACTTTTCACTTTCACTGGTATTGAAATGAAGCTTAATAAAATAGACTGTCTCCTTGGACCTGGAATAAACATTCACAGACATCCATTAAATGGTCGTAACTTTGAATATTTTTCTGAAGATCCACTTGTTACTGGAATTATGGCAGCAAGTCAGTTAAAGGGATTAAATAAATCAAACGTAACAGGAACAATTAAACATTTCTGTGGAAATAACCAGGAAACTAAACGTCATTATATTGATAGTGTAATTTCAGAAAGAGCTTTGCGAGAAATCTACTTAAAAGGTTTCGAAATGGCAATTAAAGATGGAAAAGCAAATACTGTTATGACAACTTATGGTGCTTTAAATGGCAGATGGACAGCTGGTTGTTATGAATTAACTACAACAGTTTTGCGAGAAGAATGGGGTTTTGATGGTTTTGCCATGACAGACTGGTTTGCAAGTATAAATGAGTTTGGTCATCCTCAGAATAAAACAAATTTTGCTGCAATGGTAAAAGCTCAAAATGATGTTTACATGGTTGTTCCAGACAGTTCATATGCTTCTACCGGCGATAATCTTGAAGAATCCCTGAAAAATGGTTCATTAAAACGGGGTGAATTGCAGCGCTGTGCTTCAAATATCTGTAACTTCCTTTTAAAGAGTAATGCCCTTATTAATCTTTTGGGCGAAGATGAAAAAGTTCAGGTTATAAATCGTCCAAAGGATGTTGATGATGTTGAAATTCCTGAAAATTTACAGATTTATCATGCTGTAAGAGAAATTGTCATTCCTCTTGAGACACAGAAATCAACAAAAGGAACAAACTATATTTTTGCTGTTGAAGCAGAAATCCCAGGAGAAATTACAGTTACACTTACAGGCTCAAGTAATTTAAGCGAGTTGGCTCAGATTCCATGTACCTTGTTCTATCAGGGCATTCCAATCGCTTCTTTCACATTCACTGGTACAGGAGGAAAAGACGTAGAGTGTGTTCGTCCAGCTAAAATGTATTCCCCATATGCTGTATTCCGCTTGAATGTAGGACAGGATGGACTTAATCTTAAATCACTTAAGATTCAGTTTACAAGTAAGGAACCAGATACAAATTACAACTAGTAAGCATTAGAGCATTCTAATCAGAGCTATGGTTATTTACAAATCAGTAATTGTGGAATAACTACAATTGCAAAGAAAACAAGACTTATCCAGGTAAAGGTTTTAATAAATGCTAAAGCCTTGCCTGGATATTCTTTATTATAGAGTCTAAGGTTAATTACACTGGCTAATGAACCAATAATTGAACATAAGCCTGCACTGTCTAAGCCGTAAATTAATGCTTTTAAGTTAGTTGTAAATGGCCACAAAACAATTGAAGCTGGAACATTACTAATTATCTGGCTTAGCAAAATACTCCAAATATATTCATGACCAGCAACACTGTTTTTTAAGAAATTGGAAATAGCAGGATTTCTACAAATAGATGAACTGAAAACAAAAAAACAGAAGAAAGTAAGTAAAAGAATATAGTCGGTCTTAATAAGAATCTTTCTGTCAAAAATTAAAAGGGCTATGGCAACAAAAAGTGTAACATAGGGCCAGAATGAAGTTCTTGTAACAATAGAAGTAATAACTATTAAAAATAAACTGATGTATAAGACTCTTTTGAATCTGCCTTCCTTTTCCCAGGGAATACAAACATTTTTATCTTCAATAACAAGTGCCTCTTTAGGATTTTTTCTAAAAAGGAAAGAAATAAAAATGAATAAAAGGAAAGCACTGAAAATCCAAAGTGGCAACATCATAAGCATAAAGGCTGGAGCCGAAATTCCGCTTTGACTAAAAAGAAAAAGATTTTGAGGGCTTCCAAAGGGTGTTAAAAGTGAACCACGGATTGCAGCAATATTTTCCAATGTTAAAACCGGAAGAATATATTTTTCTTTGTCTCCTGCTCTAAACAAAATGATTGTAATTGGAACAAAGATAATGAGAGAAACATCATTTGTAACAAACATGGAGGTTAAAAATACAGAGAAAACCAAAAAGCAGGTAAGCCATTTCATTTTTCCAATTTTTGAAGTGCGTTTTAGCAAGGGAGAAAAAATATTTTCTTTTTTGAAGCCTTCTAAAACAGAAAGCAACATGAATAAAGTTGCAAGGGTTCTCCAGTCTATATTTGCAAAAAGTTCTTTAGTTGGAGGAGTAATAAAAAGGGAAATAATAGCGGCCAAAAGTGATACAGAAAGCATAAGTTCTTTCTTAAAAACTGCAATGATTTTATTAAACATAAGAATGATTGTGTCTGGTTTATGCATAAAAATCAAGAACATAGAAAATTCCCATGTTTTGTGATAGACTTTCATTATGAAAGAAAAAATTCGGGCCGGAAGAAACAGAACAATTACTTTATCTCAAGATGAAATTCCTTTGTTAAAACAAAATTTAATTACAGAAGATTCCCTTGCAACCTGCACATCCTTTGAAAATAAAACTATAAACGCAGATGTTCTTGTGGCACTAAAATATATTCCAGACTCTTTTGCAGATTTAATTATTATTGATCCTCCATACAATCTTACTAAAAACTTTAATGGAAATATTTTTCGTGCAAGTTCCGATGCTGATTATGATGAATATCTTGCAACCTGGTTTCCCCTTGTTTGCAAAAAATTAAAACCAAATGGTTCACTATATATTTGTGGTGACTGGAAATGTACATCATCCTTGCAGCGGGCTGTAGAAAAAGAACTTACTGTTTTAAATAGAATTACCTGGCAGCGTGAAAAAGGACGTGGAGCAAAAACGAACTGGAAAAACGGCATGGAAGATATTTGGTATGCAGTTAAAAATCCACATGATTATTATTTTGATGTAGAAGCCGTAAAAGTTAAACGCAGGGTAATTGCTCCTTATACAGAAAATGGAAAACCAAAAGACTGGCAGCAAACTGATGAAGGAAACTTTCGTTTAACCTATCCTTCAAATTTTTGGGATGATATAAGCATTCCTTTTTGGTCTATGCCTGAAAATACAGATCATCCAACCCAGAAACCAGAAAAACTTTATGCAAAATTAATTCTTGCTTCTTCTCGTCCGGGAGATATGATTTTTGATCCATTTTTAGGAAGTGGAACAGCTAGCGTAACAGCAAAAAAACTGGGACGAAAATATTGTGGAATTGAATTAAACCAGGAATATTCCCTGCTTTGCGAAAAAAGATTACAGCTGGCTGAAACTAATCCACAAATTCAAGGTTATAAAGATGGAGTTTTCTGGGAAAGAAATTCCGGCAGATAATTTTAAGGACAAACATGAAAAAGATTATATTTATTGCATTGTTTACAGTTTTAGGTGGCCTTTTCTTTGCTGAAAGTGAATGTGAAAAGCTTATGAGCAAAATTGAAGCAAAATATGATGTGAAACATTTGGAATTGCCAGATTCATATCTTACATCTTTTGATTTGAACAGTATAAAAAAATTTGCAAAAGTTGATTGGCGAGGTCGACTTGTTTCTTCTGATTTGATTGAGTTTAAGCAGAAAGGAAAAAATTATAAGCTTCAGGTTGAAAGTGTAGGAACAAACTGTTTTTATGAATATAAAACAACTTTTAAGGTGATTGATTATGATAATCAGGTTGTGCAGCTTTTAAAAACTGAATCTGATTTACTGGCACTTTATCTTTTTGATTGCGATTTTGACGGCTACGAAGATTTGCTGTTACCTTTCGAAGATGATGATGGAAACAGATTTTATTGCATTTATTTCTGGAGCCAGGCCCAGCGGAAATTTAAGAAAGATGATAGAAAACTTTACGCACCTCAGTTTGATTCAAAACACAAAAAAATTGTAGAAAAGCAAACAGAAGTAAAGGGTAGTTTTAGAACAGAAACTTATACTTTTTATGAATTCCGTTTTGGAATTAAGAGATTTTGCGGCAGTTATAAACTTAATTTTGTATTAAATTCTAAAAAAGAACCTGTTGATTTTAATTTCATTTTTTGGGATTCAGAAGAAGCAAAAGAGAAAAAAATTGGGGAGTACATTTACAGCCTACCTTCCTGGGCCGCTTTTGAAAGTTTTTCTGAAAGCGAAAAAAAAGAAACCCGAAAACAGTATAACAAGATGATTAAAATGCTTGATATATTCTAACATTAATCTTATGGAAAAAATTTATTTAGTGATGAACAAGCCCTCTGGTTATGTTTGTTCTGCAGTTTCAGATTCCCATAAAACCGTTTACTCCTTGTTACCTTTGGAATATGAAGAGTTGCTTTTTGCAAAACGGGGAGAACGTATTCATACTGTTGGCCGCCTGGATTGTGATACTTCCGGGCTTTTGATTTTTACAACTGATGGAGAGTTTTCTAATTTATTAACCAGACCAGAAAATCATGTTTCCAAAACTTATTTAGTAACTTTAAGAGATTCTGTTTCTTTGAAAATGCAGTCTGAATATATTGAAAAAATGAAAAAGGGTGTAATGCTGCCAGCAGAAAAAAAAGCACCTGAACAGCAGTCTGGACCGGCAGATGTGGAATTTATTTCCCATAATAAATGTGTTGTCTCATTAAATGAAGGAAAATTTCATCAGGTAAAAAGAATGTTCCTTGCAGTAGAAAATGAAGTAACTGATTTAAAAAGGATAAAAACTGGAAATCTGGAGCTTTCTAACAACCTGGCACCTGGCCAATATATTGTGATGGATAAGCAGACTATTTATGCTTCCATATTTGCATAAATGGCGTAATTCTTCTATACTGATTAAGATTTGAAAAGTAAGAATTATAAAAAGTAGTGATACTGCCGTTTTTTGTTTTGCAGTAATAATTTTATTATTTTTCAGGAGTTTTCTAAATGAAGAAAGCAACAAAATTTTTATTAGCAGCTGTATTAGGATTAGCTGCAATCTTTACAACAAGCTGTGCCTTGGAAATTGTAGCCCCAGAAAATAAATGGGTAACATATGAATATCCAGTTAAAAATGGCGATGCAACTTACGTAATAAGAGGTTATGCATATTACACAGAAACACCAACAAAAATTAAAACCTATGGTGAACCTCTTGATCTTCCTGCAGGTTTAACAATTGTTGCTGCACCAAAAATTGTTAATGGAAATGAAAGTAGTTTTGTTGACTTGTTTGGAGATGCTGTAACAGCTAACAGCTATTCAATTAAAACTTTTAGAAACGGTGAATATGTAGAATATGGTGAATCTGATAAATCAGAGACAAAACAGTTCAAAATGAGTTATACAACATGGTTAATCCTTTATAATTCAATTATTCATGAAAACATTTCTACAGGTGCTCCAGAAATCTTAAAAGATGGTAAGAAGCTTGCTATAGAAAATGTAAAATGGAAGAAGATTATTTATTACATGGCAATCAACAAGCTTAC
>JAHAZJ010000117.1 GCA_018385315.1 Treponema sp.
TAACTATATTGTATTTCTTGTAAACTATAATCCCTTCCTAAATTCTTTTCATCCGTATGATAATCAATTGCGCTTGTATAAGTAAAGGGGGCAACAAATAATCCTAATCCAATGGAATGTTTTCCAAAGTTATAATCAAAATTACTTCCTATCCATGTAAAAAATGTATGTCGTAAATAATCTATTCCTGAAACTCGATATTTTTTTGCACTTTCATCATTCCACCATACATCTGGTTGACCTGTATATGCTTCTGAACCATAATATCCAATGCCATTTCTAGCTTCAAAAGAATAATAATTATATTGCAATTGTAGGGCTGGTGTAATGTTAAAATTTTCTGTAACAGGAAAATAATATTGAGTATTAATAATAGTATTTAATCCTAAAGTGTTTTTATTACTTTCAAAAATTGAATAAGTATGTTTAATTCCATCTTCATTCCAATCACTATCATACATCTTTCCACAAGCAAGGGGCAGGGTGTAATCAAAGGCTACATCAAACTGGAAATTATTATGCTCTAAGCCTGCATCTAAACCAATAAAACATAAAGGTTTTTCTTCCCACTCCAGGTAACTGCAAATATATGAGTCGGAAGAATCATACAAATATTCCCCCAATTTTCCAAACATCACCCCTGTGTAGGGAGCAATAAAAAAATCAAGGGAGAATAAGTTTAAAGTAGTAAGAATATATATGAAAATGAATAATCCCTTTTTCAAAATTAATCTCCCGCTGATAACGCAGATCTCGCTGATGACCGCAGATTTTTGTTAAGTGTTTTTATAAATATATTTCCACGAAAATTGCAAGCCAAACCCAAATCCCATTCTGCGTAAATCTCCGTAATCAGCGAAATCTGCGGGAAATTCCATTTTCAAATAATAATCTCCCGCTGATAACGCAGATCCCGCTGATTTAATTTTTTAATTTTTTTATCTCATTTTCAGACAACTGTGTAACAACGGAAATAGTAAGTTCATCTATCTGTATTTCCAACATTTTTTTGGCAATATAAATACGTTCTTGATTAGAATCTAGAACAATTCCTTGTTGTTGCATAGCTTTTTGAAGTCCTTGTTGAAACCCCATTAGCGAAGGCTTCTTCCTGTTTGACCTGAATATCTAAATCGTAATCATATTTAGCACATAACATATTTTCCACCTCCGTGATTTTACGTTCCAGATAATTAGTTTATAAAACTTGAATATTGTCTTATTTTATCACACTTACGTACAAATGGTAAGTCTACTACTTAGATAGCGGCAAATCCTTCTTCAAGGTCTGCAATAATATCTTCGTAATGTTCTGTACCTATTGAAAGACGGATTGTACTCTGACTGATTCCCTGGTCTTTCAATTCTTCATCATTAAGTTGGCTGTGGGTTGTAGATGCTGGATGAATTACCAAAGATTTTACATCTGCAACGTTGGCAAGCAAACTGAAAATTTTAAGATTGTCTATAAATTTCCATGCCGCTTCTTTTCCACCTTTAATTTCGAATGTAAAAATTGAAGCACCACCATTAGGGAAATATTTTTCGTACAATGCATGGTCTGGATGATCTGTAAGAGAAGGGTGATTTACTTTTTCTACTTTAGGATGATTTTTTAAGAAATCAACAACCTTTTTTGTATTTTCTACATGCCTGTCCAAACGGAGACTTAAAGTTTCTGTTCCCTGGAGCAAGAGGAATGCATTGAATGGAGAAATACATGCCCCTTCATCACGTAGCAAAATTGCACGAATATAAGTTACATAAGCGGCAGGTCCAACTGCATCTGCAAAACTGATTCCATGGTATGAAGGATTTGGAGCAGCAATGTTTGCATATTTACCAGATGCTTTCCAATCAAAGTTTCCTCCGTCTACAATAATTCCACCTAAAGTAGTTCCATGTCCGCCAATAAATTTTGTAGCAGAGTGAACAACTATATTTGCACCATGTTCCAATGGACGGAATAAATATGGAGTCCCAAAAGTATTATCAACTACAACAGGAAGTCCATGTTTTTTGGCTATTGCAGAAATTGCATCTAAATCTGGAATGTCTGCATTTGGGTTTCCTAAAGTTTCAAGATAAATTGCTTTTGTATTTGGCTTAATTGCATCTTCCACTTCTTTTAAGTCATGGGCGTTTACAAAAGTTGTATTTACTCCAAACTGGGAAAGTGTGTGGGCTAAAAGGTTATAGGAACCACCATAAATTGTTTTCTGAGCTACAATATGATCTCCAGCCTGAGCCAAAGCCTGAATTGCGTATGTTATTGCTGCTGCACCAGATGAAACTGCAAGGGCTGCAACACCACCTTCTAATGCTGCGATTCTTTTTTCAAGAACGTCCTGAGTACTGTTTGTTAGGCGACCATAAATATTTCCAGCATCGGCTAAACCAAAGCGATCTGCAGCATGTTTTGAATTGTGGAATACATATGATGTTGTCTGATAGATTGGTACTGCTCTTGAATCTGTTGTTGGATCTGCCTGTTCCTGTCCAACGTGTAACTGTAATGTTTCGAAATGTAATTTGTTTGCCATAATAATATTCTCCAAAAAAAATAATTTTCTCTCTCAAAATGCAATAAATTAGTGGAACGAATATTAGCGGCACATGACTCCGTTTCTAAAATTTTCTCTAACAAGTTTTTCAAAATAAACTGTCATTCTTTACACCTCAAATAAATCTCTTTGTTACTAACCAAGTAGGTAACTAGGTATAATATAAGCCAAGCTACCTACTATGTCAATAGGATTTGAAAAATATTGAAAAAATCGCAGTAATTTATAATTAATTTATGAAGAAATTTATGTTTTTATTTATGTTGTTAGAATTGAAAGTTATAAAGCAGGGGATTCAGAACTTCAAATTATTAATTCCAATTATAATTGTGAATGTAAAATAAATTAATCTTCAGTGTGTCATAAAAAAATGTCACCTCGAGCGTAGTCGAGAGGTCTAGAGATTCCTCGACTACGCTCGGAATGACATTGCATCACTGGGAATGACATTACTTCATTCGGAATAACATTCATTTTAATTTATTAGATGCCTGTTCCTTTTTCTTCGTTCATTTTCTGAACATATTTTACAAAGTCTTCCAGCTTCATTGTTTCCTGTGGTTTTTTACTTGAGAAACGGTAGCGTACACAAACTGTACCTTCTGCCTTTTCTTTTTCACCAACAACAAGAATATATGGAGTTCTGTGTTCCATAGAGATATTCTTGATTTTTGCTTTCATGTTTTCATCATCAAGATAAGCATTTGCTCTAATGTCAGCTGCAACCAAAGTTTCCTGAATCTGTTTAGCATAATCATCAAATTCTGGGGCAACTGGAACAACTGCTACCTGTTCAAATGCAAGCCAAGTAGGGAATGCACCTGCAAAGTTTTCAATAAGAATACCAAGAAAGCGTTCCATTGAACCAAGAATAGCACGGTGTAACATTACAGGGTGATGTTTCTGGTTATCTGCTCCAATATATGTTGCATCAAGACGTTCTGCAGAAGGAAGCTGGAAGTCAGCCTGAATTGTTCCACACTGCCATTCACGGCCTAAGCAGTCATAAAGCTTAAATTCAAGTTTTGGACCATAGAAAGCACCTTCTCCCGGCTGAATTTCAAAGTTTAATCCTGCTTCGTGACATGCATCTGCCAAAGCTTTTTCTGCTCGTTCCCATGTAGCTAAATCACCAACATGGTCTTCTGGCATTGTAGAAAATTTTACAACTAAATCATCAAAGCCAAAGTCATGATAAACACGTTTTAAAAGCTTACAGAATTTTGCAACTTCTGGTGCTACCTGTTCTTCTGTACAAATAATATGTGCATCATCCTGAACAAAGCCACGAACACGCATAATTCCATGTAATGTTCCAGAAGGTTCATTTCGAACATCATGTCCAAATTCTGCAAGACGAAGTGGAAGGTCTTTATAAGATCTCTGTTTAGACTTAAAGATTTCCAAAGCACCAGGACAGTTCATTGGTTTAATAGCAAACAATCGTTTTTCAGATTCTGTAATGAACATATTTTTCTGATAATGTCCCCAGTGACCAGAGCGTTCCCAAAGTGAGCGTGGCATAATTGCTGGAGTATTTACTTCAAGATATCCATCGCGACGAATCATCTGACGCATATAATCCTGAATTGTTGTATAAATTGTCCATCCATTTGGATGCCAGAAAATCTGACCTGGATCTTCTGGGTCAAGATGGAATAAATCCATTTCAACACCAAGCTTAC
>JAHAZJ010000123.1 GCA_018385315.1 Treponema sp.
GAAGTTTCTTCACTGATGATTGAAGATTGGAGTGTGGAGTAGATTAAATAAGAATTTTCCAGTCAGAACTTAATGCATAAGTTTTATTATTTAAAAACTTCTTCCAGTAACTTCCAGTTTGGGGTTACTATTTGTTCGGAATAATTATCTGTACAAATACAGAGATTCTCGCTGCCATCTCTTCTAACAAATCCACCAAAAATCTGCTTGCCATCGTTTTGCTGAATCTGAATATAATTTTTGAGAGCCTCGAATTTTTTAGGAGAAAATTTATCAATATCCTGACTGTTTCCCGATTTGTCTTCTCCACCCTTTGTTTCTATAATCCAGATTCCTTCTACAGTTCCAACAACATAATCTGGATAAAATGCTCTCTGCTTACCATTGTTGTCTTCATATAGAACAGAATAGTAATCAGTTCCTTTGTCGCCGTTTTTGTAGAACCATTGAATATAATTATTTCTTTCACAAAAACGTTCAAAAGCTTTTTCTCCAGAAGATCTGATTTCAGCAGATTCTAGATAATTTGCATAAACATTTTTGGAGAATATTTTCTGCGACATTTCTTTGGAATTGTAAGTAAACAAACATTGTTGAGGAAATCTGAAAGTTTTTTTTACTACTGCTCCAGAATTGATTCCAAGAGTTCCCTGCGAAGTCTGCTCTGTCATTGCTTCCTTAAAATCTTCCCTAAGTAAATCAATATTATTAATTACAAAAGCATATAAAGGTCGCGTATCAAGTTTTAGTAATTTTGTAATTTTCTTTTCGTTATTCTTTTTAAATGAAGGTTCACAGAAAAGACGGCGAACAATTGCATTTACTTTATCATATTCAAGACTAACATCGGTGCTGATTCGTCCAACCTGATGATGATACTCACGACCATGGGTATGTGTATTCAGTGGAGTTTTAAAATCTACTTCTTTTAATTGATCAACTTGAGATGTTAAATGAATATTTCCATATTTTGTAGAATTAGTTATGTAGTCTGTAAACACATATCCATCTGTTTCCATTTTTTTCTGGTTTTCTACTGCATCATCAGAAAGGTTATATTTTGTTCGGAAATGTTCAGTAATTGAAACGACAGCCTTTTTAGAATCATTAGGCTCTTCAATATCAGGACGCTGTTCACTGACAAGTTCAATTTCTTTGTATTCTGGTTTAAGATTGATTAATGAAGCATCCAAAGCACCTTTTCCAATCTGCTGTTTTGCACCTTCAACAAATTTATCATCCAAGGTATAGAGATAGCAGCTGTCCAAATCATCATCATTATAATGATTGGCTTCTGGCATTCGACGGATTCGTCCAAAGGTTTGAATTTCAAATGCTTCTCCCATATTGTCACGAAGTTTTACCAGAATATGAGCGCGTGGACAATCCCATCCAGTTGCCACAGACATTTTAAAAATCATTGCAACAGGAATAGCATCATTTTTTTCAATGCCATCCAGATTTTCGTGCATGGTTATTCCGCCAGATTTTTTTCCTTTTTCACTCATCCAGATTGCAAGCTGACCATTTTCGTAGGAAATCTTTTGACTTTCAAACCATTTTTCAACACTTTCAAGCAATGCATCAGAAGTATTTGGCATCTGAACAAGAATAAGTGGATTGATATTGGAACCACGACTCAGGAACTTTGAACGTAACAATCTCTGTTTTTCAAGGGCTTTAGAAAGTAAAAAATCAACCTGATTGTCTTCTAGAGTTTTACCTTCTATAAGACCAAATCCTTCGTTGATAACCAAAAGCTTTTTTATCAATCCTTGATTTATAACATCAGCTTCATCAATTTCAATTAGCTTTGCTGATTTATCATATCCTTTTGGAGTTGCGCTGGCACGGATAATTGTGTTTGTATTGAAAATATCAACAATTCCTTTTGTTTTTACAGTGTCTGCCACATGACTTTCATCAATAATCAGTTTGAACTCCAGACCACTGTCCAAAGCCTTTTTTACATGTTCATCAAAGTTTGTATGTTCACCTTCTTTACGGGCATTGTTTTTATCTTTGTTCAAAAGTTCCCAGTTAATAAAACAGCAGTCACCGTCAGAAAAGCCGGAGGTCATAATGTCACTTAAAAGTTTTGTCTGGGCATTATGAATATACAAGTCCATTTTTTTCTTGCTCTGCTCTTCAAGATTTCCTTTTCCGGGAGTGAACCACATAAAAATTGTATTATTGTGGCATTTTAAATATTCATCCATAAAGTGAGTAAGGATGATGGTTTTTCCACTACCAGTACAACTTTTCAATATGATTTCTTTATGTCCTGATTCAACAGCATTCTGTAAATCTGCAATAGCAAATCTCTGAAATGGTAAAAGTTCAATATTCATAATACTCTCCTAATTTGCCAAATCTCTGTAGTAGTAGTCTGGAACAGTATTTATGGTTATTCCGTGAGCTTTGATTGTTTGTTCCTGCTGATATGAAGTCAGAACATCGTGCCCCATATATAGAGTTTTGCATTCAGGATAACCTGCAATGTTTTCTACAAAATCATCCAGTTCATCATCATCAAGAACAATGGCAACAGATTTATTTGTGTTGAAGTCGATGGCGTTTTCCAGTTCAACAAGTTCCTTTACATGCTCCAGAAGTTCGTCGGCATATTCGTAGTACATTTTGTCTTTGATTGGAAGATAGTCGATTTTGAAGTATTTGAGGGAAGCAGGATATTTGTCTTTTTCGATTACATTTTTCAAGCGCTGATAGGTAGATTTTTCGCAAATTTGATTTTCATTATTTGTACACAAAATGAATTTTTGTTTTTGGTTTTGTTTTGAATTTAAATCTAATACAGAATGCCCTGTGGAGCCTGAACCTGCAAAAAAATCTAATACTGTTGAATTTGGTTTATTTGCCCACATTAATAATTGTTGCATTAATCGAATAGGTTTTTTTCCATTTTTAAAATCAACATTTCCTTCTTTTTGTACATTCATCATGTCAGAATAAAATCCTTTCCATAACGCTCCCCTAATTGTTGTTCTACAATATTCAGATATATAATCATTTGAAAAATGTAAGTTTTCTTTCAAATTTCTATATTGTCTAAGTTTTCCTCCAGATGTCATTGTTAATAAATATTTATCATAACTAATTATTTTCCCTTCTTTTAGTTCTCCCTCTATTTCTTCAGGAACTTTTATTGAACAGGCCATTTCTTGGTATATAAAAGATGCATTTTCTCCATAAAAGAAATTTTTTATGTTATCACTAATAATTATTCCTTTTGATATGGCATTACCATCTATCTTACCTTTATTTAAAAGTTTATATGAATCAAATTCTTCGTATATGGCTTTATAATTACTTTGTATATACTCAGTTATAGAAGTTTTAATAAACGAATTATCTTGTTTAAAAATGAAACAATTAAAATGATCATCCCATGGTTCTGTTTTATCATAAAGAGGTAAACGTTTTGAGTCATTTTGGTGAGACTGATAAATAAGAATATATTCATGATTTTTTACAATTTGTCCATCTTGAGCAGCTTTTACTTTCATTCCTTGAGTTTTGGACATTTCTATTGCTAGAGTTGCAATCCAGTTTTCTTGTAAAAATATTTCATCACATATAAGACGCAATTGTGAAACTTCTATATCGCTTATACTTATAAATATGATTCCGTCATTTGACAGAAGTTTTCGAGCAATCTTTAATCTTTTCTCCATGAATGACAACCATTTTGAATGTCTAAACACATCTTCTTTATCAACATAATTATCATCATAGATAAAATCCTCATCACCTGTATTATACGGCGGATCAATGTAAATCACATCAATCTTACCTTTATGTGTCTTTTCCAATAATTTCAATGCAGCAAGATTGTCGCCTTCAATAAGGAAATTCATTTCGCCGCCGTTATCAATGAACAAATCTTCCTGTTCAACCAAAACGGGAGCATTTTCTTCCAAAAGTTCATCAATTTTTTCACGGTGTTCTTCAAAAACAAGTCCGTACTTTTTTCCATTAATTTCTTTTGTAAGTTCGCCAATGTAGGCTAAAAGGTTTGCTGTGTTTTCATCTTGTGGAGCTGCAGAAATGTAGTTTTTTATCTGATTGATTTTATCTAATAAAGCATCGCGTTTTTGTTTTGAAATATTGGTAGACATCTGTGCACCCCGAATTTAAAAGAGAACAACTGTCGCAATTATCTTAAAAATAACAGTTGTTATTTTAGTAATTATAATAACAGTTGTTATGAAAAACAAGAAACAAATAACGTTTGTTCTTACTCTATTCTTATGGGTTTTTGGAAAAATGTTGATGAATATCTAAAATTTAAAGGTATTCCAAGAAAAGAATTAGCAATTGGAACAGGGATAAAAGTTCAAACAATTGACAGAGCAATTCAAAGAGATAGTGATGCTAAGTTTGCAGATGGATTGAAGGTCTGTAAATATTTGAATGTTCCTTTTGAAGAGTTCTTAGAATCTGAGGCAGTTTTACCAAGTGATAGAAAAACTGATAGTCAAAAAGAAATAAAAGAACAACTAAATCTTTACCGAAAATATCACGAACTTATTCGATATTGTGAATTTCTTCCTAGTAATCAGCGACAATCTGTTAAACAATTAGCCAAATCTCTTGCTGAAGCTATACCATCCTATACTCCTTCTAATTAAGTATATATCGTTTAAACGGCAAGACTTTTGACTTTGTATATTATAATAAACATTTATGATTTTGCAATTTAGTTCAATTCTTTCTGAACTGCAGAATACTATAAAAAATACCCAAAAATTTAAAAACTAAAAATCTTCATAAAGTATTTATACCAGGAGCTGGTGGTTCTGGTAATGATGACACTATTTATAGAAGCTATGATTAGGCCAATGGAGTAATAATTTAAAGCGCAGGGTATGGAGCACCTGCGAAGCAGTCCACCGCAGCGAAGCGAGGAGGATGAGCGATAGCGAAGTGCGGAACACCCGTTAAGCGCCAAAAAGGAGAAATACAGAATTTATTTACACAGTTTGAATGTATTGTTTGTGACGTTCAGGGGGTTGAATGCTGGAGTGCACGGGAATTGCAGAAGTTGCTGGGATATGCTAAGTGGCAGACTTTTAGTTTTTCTATTGAAAAAGCAAAAGTTGCATGCAAACAGGCAGGGCAGGATGTAGGACATCATATTACCGGCGCCAGTAAAATGATCGAACTTGCAAAAGGTGCACAGCGAGAAATTGATGATTACCTTTTAACTCGTTATGCCTGTTATTTGATTGCTCAAAATGGTGCTGTTGCTGATTTTCTTCCAACTGTGAGTATTACTGCAAAAAAACTGGCGGCGGAAATGACTTCTGTTAATGTTCAGTCTAAAGATTTATATGGACAGCAGCCAATTGAGAATGAACATGTTGAAAATAATAAAGCTGTAAGAGAAATGCTTGTTGGTCGTGGAATTGTTCCAGAACAGCTTCCTCCTGCAGAAGATATAAAGAAAGTTGAAAAAAGACTTAAAAAAGATGATAAAGCTGCATTAGCAACAGAAAATTAGACATTGAATCTTCTGTTACTGATGTAGCAGGAGTTTTTATGGCTAATAAAAGTAATGATTTTTTTCCTCAGCGTCCTGAATCTAAACCTATTATTTATGCATATTCGGATCCGACTTATCCTGGAATGCTAAAGGTTGGGTACACAACTAGAACTGTTGAAGAGCGTATGCATGAACATTATCCTACTTTGTGGCCTGGAACTGCGGAACCATATAAAGTTGAACTTGTGGATTCTGCCATGTACTGTGATGGCGGTTCTTTTTTGGACCATGATGTACACAGGGTTCTGGAGAAAAAAGGTTTTAAAGCTATAAAAGACCGTGAGGACAAAAAAACTGAATGGTTTAATTGTTCGATTGATGATATTCAGTCTGCAATTGTGGCGGTAAAAAATCATACTGAAAATGTTGAAAACAGAACCCAATCTTTTTCTATGCGTCCGGAACAAATGCGGGCTGTAGAAAAAACATCTTTGTACTTTGAATCTGCAAAAAAAGAACAGCCAAATAAAGCGGCAAAATTTTTGTGGAATGCAAAAATGCGTTTTGGTAAGACTTTTACTTCTTATCAGCTTGCTAAAAAAATGGGATTTTCTAAGGTTTTAATTTTAACTTTTAAACCTGCGGTTCAGTCGGCATGGAAAGACGATTTGCTGAATCATTTAGATTTTGAAGGCTGGCAGTTTATTTGCAAGCCGGAATATTCTGGTGAACCTAATATTAATGAACAGTATGAGGCAGCAGATAAATCGCGACCTATTGTTTGTTTTGGTAGTTTTCAGGATTTTTTAGGCACAAACGAAAACGGTGGTATTAAAGCTAAAAATGAATGGGTTCATACAACAGACTGGGATTTAGTTATTTTTGATGAGTATCATTTTGGAGCCTGGCGAGACAGTGCTAAAAAGCTTTTTGAAAATGAAGATGAAGAGCATATTTATGATGATGAAATGTCTGAATCTGATAAAGCAAATAATGCTGCAAATGCAATTGATGAAACATGGCTTCCTATTTCTACAAAACATTATCTTTATTTAAGTGGAACTCCTTTCCGTGCACTTTCTAATGGTGAGTTTATTGAAGAGCAGATTTTTAGCTGGACTTATGGTGATGAACAGGAAGCAAAAGAGGATTGGGATAATATTAATGGTGAAAATCCATATGCAGCACTTCCTCGCATGGTAATGCTGACTTACAAAATTCCAGATTCTATTCAGAGTGTTGCCCAAGGCGGTGAATATGATGAATTTGATTTGAATGAGTTTTTTGCTGCTATAGGAAAAGAGGAGGATGCAGTTTTTGTTCATGAAAACTATGTTCAAAAATGGCTGGATTTAATTCGCGGTTCTTATCTGGAAACTACTGTTGATGAACTTAAGCTTGGAGCCGAAAAACCTCCTATGCCTTTTAGTGATACTCGTTTATTAAATGTTCTTTCGCATACTTTGTGGTTTTTGCCAAATGTTGCTAGTTGTTATGCAATGGCAAATCTGCTTGGGCAAAAGCAGAATGTTTTTTATCACGATTATAAGATTAATGTTTGTGCGGGAACAAAGGCTGGAATTGGTGTAAAAGCTTTGGAACCTGTATTAGATTCTATGGAAAACCCGTTGGAATCAAAAACAATTACTTTAAGTTGTGGAAAACTTACTACTGGTGTTACTGTAAAACCTTGGACTGGCATTTTTATGCTTCGTAATTTGAAAAGTCCGGAAACTTATTTCCAGTCGGCATTCCGAGTTCAGTCTCCTTGGGAAGTTCATTCTGAAGGTGATAACAGTAAATCTATTATTGTAAAACAGGAATGTTATGTCTTTGACTTTGCATTGAATCGTGCCTTAAAACAGATTTCTGATTATGCAAGAAACCTTAATGCTGATGGTGGAAATCCTGAGAATAAAGTTGCTGAATTTATAAAGTTCCTTCCTGTTTTAGCTTATGATGGTTCTAGTATGCGCCAGGTTGATGCTGGTGAAATTCTTGATATTGCTATGTCTGGAACTACTGCAACAATGCTTGCAAAACGATGGGAAAGTGCTCTTCTTGTAAATGTTGATAATGATACTTTGAAGAAACTGCTTATGAATAAAGAAGCATTAGAGGCTGTAAATAAAATTGTTGGTTTCCGATCATTGAATAATGAAATTGAAACTATTATCAATAAATCGGAATCTATCAAAAAGACAAAAACTGAAAAAGAAGAAAGACTTACTCCAACTGAAGCAAAAGAACTTTCTGATGAAGAAAAAGAAATTAAATCTATGCGTAAACAGATTCAGGAAAAACTGATTAAATTTGCTACTAGAATTCCTGTTTTTATGTATTTAAGTGATTTCCGTGAATATTGTTTACGAGATGTTATTCAGGAATTGGAACCAGAATTGTTTAAGCGAGTAACAGGTCTTACTGTAAAAGATTTTAATCTTCTTGTTAGTTTGAATGTATTTAATGAAACTTTGATGAATGATGCGGTTTATAAATTCAAACGCTATGAAGATGCAAGTTTGTCGTATACAGGAATTGATAAGCATGCTGGTGAAGGTGTTGGATTGTATTCTACTGTTTTGAGCAGAGCAGATTATGATTCTTTATCTGGAAAAACAGGGGGAAGGTTAGTGGCAGATAAAGAACCTCCCTATACACCTTCCCGTTAAAGTTACATCGCCCATACAAAATATTAACTTGCTATTTTTGACGTAACATCCTGAAAATAATTTTTTAATTTTCCCGT
>JAHAZJ010000125.1 GCA_018385315.1 Treponema sp.
AAGTCCTTTTCAGGCAGAAATTTACTTTATAAATCTTGCAGGGCTTATTCAAACAAGATTTGCCGTTCCATTTTTTGATGTTGCAGATCCCCGTTTTCTTGATTATGCAGTTCCTGTGGCTGTTCGAGGAGACATTCGGTTTAAAATCACAGATTACAAGGAGTTCATTAAACTTCATCGTCTGATAAATTTTGACCTGGAAGATTTTAAATCTCAGATAAAATCTGCTGTAACAAAATATGTAAAGGGCGTTGTCGCAAATATTCCTGCAGAAAAAGGAATTCCTGTAATTCAGCTAGAACGTAAACTTACAGAAATTAACGATGTAGTTGAAGAATCTCTAAAAAAACGTCTGCAAAATGAGTTTGGCGTAACGGTTAGTTCTGTGGATATAGATGCAATCGATATTGATAAAACTTCTGATGGATACCGTCAGCTTAAAGCCGTTACTCAGGATATTACAAGTCAGACAATTCAGCGGCAGACAAATGCAAACCTTACAAACATGGAAGAAACCCTGCGCATTCAGCGTGAAAGCATGGCTCAGGCACAGCGTCTTCAGAATGAAACTGCAAATCTTTCTGCTTTTCAGATGGAAAAACAGGCAGAGGTTGGAATTGCGGGCGCAAATGCTTTTGGCAAAATGGGAGCAAACGGCGCTATGGGAATCAATCTTGGAAATGGCGGTGGAATGAACCCGGCAGGAATGATGGCTGGAATGGCGATGGGAAGTGCAATCGGACAGAACATGGCTGGTATGGTTGGCGGCATGATGAATGGAATGAATCAGCAGGTGAGTTCTCAGGCTCAGAATGTACCGCCGGTTCCTGGAAATGACAGCTATCATCTGGCTGTAAACGGGACTTCAACAGGTCCTTATACACTTTCTGTTTTATCAACAATGGCGGCGAATGGTCAGTTTACAAAAGAGAGTCTTGTCTGGAAAAGTGGAATGGCAAACTGGCAGGCAGCGGGAAGTATTTCAGAGCTTGCAGGTCTGTTTGCGGGCTCGGTTCCGTCTGTTCCTCCAGTGCCACCACAGATTTAATTAATTAATCAATGGGAGAAAAAATGAAGTTTAATGTATTTTTATCAGTAATTGCAGTTTTGATTGCGGGATTAATCGGTTATGGTTTTTACGCCATAAATTCAGGAGAAGGCTTTGTCTGGCTTATAACATTTGGAAGCGGAATCTGCATGGCTCTTTCTTTAATCGGAATACTGGCAGTTTCGACAAAGGGCAGAGCAGGGGGGGGTAATATACAGGCTCTGTCTTCAATCTTTTTTGTAGTCTTTTTAATTTCGAACCTTGTATTTACATTTACGAAAATAAAACTTGCTCCATATATAATTATCAATGGAATTCTGCTTTTGATTTATGCTGTATCAACTTATGGAATCATAAAAAGCCGGCAGTAAAAAAAAATTTGCATTTTTTTAAAGAATTTTTCTTAAAAAAAACACCTTTCTTGTATTTATTATATAGGGGGTAAAAATTATGTCAGATTCAAATAATTCTTTAGATTTTTCTAATCTGGTAAACCTTTTACAGAATAAGGTTCATCCGGTTGAGGACAGGCAAAAGAAAAATGAACTCTTTAAGGATTTCCTTTCTGAAGTTCTTAGCACAACCCTGTGGTTTCTGGAAACAAAAAACATAGGCAAATATTCTTTTGAAATCCGGGAAGTGAATATTACGGAAGAATTTGAAAGCCTTGTTGACCATGAAGGCAGCTCAGGAAAAATCAACAGCGAGGATAAAGTCTATTCTTCCATGCTGAATGGAGAAAGGCTCTTTTTATTTACAGACAAGTGGTTTGATAACCTTGGGCTAATTCGTCATGACAAGCAGTATGATTTGGCCTATCTTCATGACCTGAAATATTTTACCACGGTTTTTGCTGAAAATTTTGAGAAGGCATTTATTAGGGTAAGTTTCAGGCAGAATTATCACCGTGGAAAAATGATTCTTTCTAATAAAAAGTCAACAAGTTTTATCGGGCAAAATTCCATCGACCTGAAAACTGATGATATGAAGCAAATGGGCTATTTTGCAAAATTTGAAATAAGTAGCAATGCAAATGTCTATACCGACCCTTTTCAAATATGGATTTCAGGTAAGCTTATGGAACAAATCAATCTTGAGCCTTTGCAGATATTGAGGATGATTGATGGACCGGATATATTTGACATGACTCCAGAAGAATATGAACAGTGGTATAAATATGTTGCTGAAAGAATACCAGCAATAAAAAAAAGAGCATTGGAAAGATTAAGAAATCCTCCTCGGGAATCATTACGCGATTATATAGAGAAATAATTATGAAGAAAAACGCTTTGTACATTCACGGCTTTATGGGAAATCCAAAGGGCGGAACTTTTGAAACGCTAAAAAAGACTCTCACAAAATGGAACATTCATTCAATACCTTTTCCAGATTTGCACACTGATGTAAAAAAAACTCAGTGTCTTATCAGGGACTATTGTAAGAGTGAAAAAGTTGATTTGTTAATTGGAGCCTCCCTTGGAGCTTTTTATGTTCTTCAATATGAAGAGATAATAGACAAACTTGTAATAAATCCGTGTTTATATCCTTCTATTGAGATTCCAAAACTTAGAGACCGGTCAACTGGTAATCCCATAATTCTTTCAGATAAAGTATTGGCAGACTTTCGTGAAATGGAAAAATATAAAGACATTCCAGAAGAACAAAAAAGAAGAAGTTTTGGCATTTTTGCAAAGGACGATGAATTATTTCATTTCAAAGATTCATTTGATAAATTATTCCAATATAAAGAAGATTTTTATCAAAACAGCATTTTAATAAAGGGGCATCACAGTATTGAAGAAGAGTATTTAGCTGATGGTTTAAAGCAGGCAGAAAAGTATTTTTAAAGACAGATAAACAGCTGTTGTGATGAATGTATTGATTAAAAAATTGCAGGGCTTAGAGAAGTGCAGACTGTGGAGAATTTCAGCCTGTGCAAATTGGTATAAG
>JAHAZJ010000128.1 GCA_018385315.1 Treponema sp.
ACAGCATCCAATTCATGCAAAGCCTCCCAAAAATATATTCCAGCAAAAGCCAGTAGAGTTTGGGAGATAACCGCCAGTTCAAGCACTTCCAAAAATCATTATAGTATATATCTTTTATTTTGTATAGGTATATGTAAAAATGTCACAGTATCAGACTTTTTTTTTAAGTGCGTCTGGAAATTCAAGTCAGTGTGACGAAATTAATCACTTTTTGTGCCCACATGTTGTTATCCGTACGGTAGAAAATATCATAAACAGCGGCTGGAACTGCGGAATTCAGATTCTTGTTGAGTATAAGGATGTTCAGTACAATTGAATATTCCCCCTGATTTTTCAATTCACAATCTCCCACACTAACAATTCCCAAAAAATATGTTATATTATAAATATGAACAAACCGCGATACCTGCCAATCGGCATTCAGACATTTGAAAAAATCCGTGTGGACAACGCTGTTTATGTGGATAAGACTTCATTTGTTGAAAGCCTTGTGCGAAATGGAAAACCATATTTTCTAATTCGCCCCCGCCGTTTTGGAAAGTCCCTTTTTCTTTCCACCTTGCGCAGTTATTTTGAAGGCCGAAAAGATTTGTTCGAGGGGCTTGCCATTTCAAAAACCGAAACTGAATGGAAAGAATACCCGGTTTTTTATTTTGATTTTAATGTTGGAGATTTTACAACAGAAGAAAACTTCAGAGCTTCACTTTCAAAAAAACTTAGTGGCTACGAAGAAGTTTATGGTTTTCATGGAGCCGAAAATTTTGCAGACCGTTTTAGTGATTTATTAAAATCGGCTCACGAAAAAACAGGCTTGCAGGCGGTAGTTCTTGTAGACGAATACGACAAGCCGCTTTTAAACGCCATTGACGACCAGAACCTTGTGGACGCGTTCAGAAAAATCTTAAAAACTTTTTACGGCGTACTCAAAGGCGAAGATGCCCACATTCAGTTTGTCTTCATTACAGGCGTAACCCGCTTTGACAAAGTGAGCATTTTTTCTGATTTGAATAACCTGAACGACATCTCCCTTTCAGAAAAATATTCTGCAATCTGCGGAATTTCTCAGGAAGAATTGGAAGAGAACTTTGTTCCAGAAATTGAACTCATGGCAGAAAAAAACGGATACTCAAAAGAAGAATGCCTTGCGGAACTTAAAAAGAACTACGACGGCTACCATTTTTCCCAGGATGTTCAGACAGACATTTACAATCCTTTCAGTCTTTTGAAAGCATTTTCTGACTTGAATTTTGGAAGCTACTGGTTTGCAACAGGCACACCGACCTTCCTTACAAAAATGATGCTTGATTCTGATTTTGACTACAAATCTTTGGAAGAAGGTGTTGAAGTAAGTATTCGTACCCTTGAAAATTACCGCCTGACTTCCAGCCAGCCGCTTCCAATGCTTTATCAGACAGGCTATGTAACCATAAAAGATTACGACAAAGAATTCCGGAGTTTTTTCCTTGGAGTTCCCAACGAAGAAGTAAAATTCGGACTTTACGAGCGGCTTCTTCCACTTTACGCAGGCTACACAGAAAAATCAGACAACATCGAAGTTTTAAATTTTATCCGTGACCTTCGTGCAGGTCGCGTGAACGAGTTTATGGAGCACATCAACAACATTTTCGCCGCCGCCCCAAAGCAAACAAACCAAAAACAGTACGAGTTGAACTGTCAGGCCTTTGTCTGGCTCATTTTTAAGCTCATGGGGGAGTTTGTCCTGTGCGAAGTGCAGCACGGAAAAGCAGCTTACAGAGTGGGTGATTGAATAAGGCATATAAAAGGCATCAGACACTTTCCAAAAATAATGATGATTTGAAATTTCATTAACATTTCTATTTGAAACATTTAATGTTAATCCTGTATCATTATTTACATATTTCCCTATGACAGTAATTTCAGTTTTATTTGCTGCATCAAGCATTATAAAAGAAATGCAGACCAATCTAAATTTTAATTGTTAATATTCAATCCCAGTCTTCTCCAGCAAAATCAGGAATTTTCATCATATTTTAAGAGTTTTCCCCTATTGCCCCTCCTAAATGGGTGTATAGTTATTTAAAAGGAGAATAATGAGAAAAATGAGAAAATTTAAAAGTATTATTTTATTAAGTATTTTAATTTCAATGGCAGCATTGTTTACAGCCTGCTCATCAGAACCACATGTATCAACAGCCGAAATCATCGAAATTTTCTATACTTTAGATGATCCTAATAAAACAGAATATAAGAATATGCACAGAGAAACTGAATTAAAGTTTGGTAATAATTATTATTTATTTTTTGCATATTTAAATCCAGATTTGAATGTAGAAAAAGCTATTTTTTATATAGATGGAAAAAAAACAACAGATTATATATTAAATAATCTTGAACAAAGGGATATTATGGGAGTATTTTTTAGAGAATGTGGTTTTACTCGCCCTGAAAATTATAACAATGAACCTTATACATTAAACCTTACAGTAGAATTAATAGATAAAAACGGTAGAAAGAGTCTTCCGTATTCATGGGAAGTGGTAGTCCAAGAGTAGTTCTTAGAAGCTTAGATTACTAGTAAAAAAATCAGAAACATAAAGTGAAGTGTACCCAAAACTTTGACTCCAACTTTTTGGGTACATTTTTTTGTAACTAAGCCTTAGGCCCACCTTGCATTTCGAAAAGCGGCCTTACGCAGTTCGGTAACCCTCAGCCTCCTCGTTTACTTCGTTCCCTGCGGTGGCCGGCTGCGCCGCTGCTCCACGCCTTGGGGTCATGGTGTAAAAAAAATTCAAATAAAGTGAAAAAAAGTTTAAAAAAAACGAAAAAAGATGTTGACACTTTTTTAGAA
>JAHAZJ010000133.1 GCA_018385315.1 Treponema sp.
GAGCTGAGGTCAGTGAAATTAATGAGGAAACATTGTCTTTTGCTGTAAATGGCATTAGAAAAAATGTACCTTTTAAAGTTCATGTAGATGTAAAAATAAAAAGTACTTCATCATCAATATATTGTAATTGTGTAGTGATGTCTGGTACTTCTGAAGAATATATACTTTCAGATTCTAATCCTGTTTTAAACATTAAATTTCCTATAGCCCCAGCTCAAACAGAAGAAGGGACAGGAAAAATAGCATTATACATTTGGAGAGATGGAAACTTTCATGATGATAATAACTTGTATTGGTATTACAGTATAGATAATTCACCATTTGAAGAAGGAAATAACCAGGGAGAAGAATATCAAATGAGTCTTGATATTACCTCTGGTGTTCATCAGCTTACAATTCAGTTAAGGTATAGAAATTCAGATGACACAGAACGTTTATTATATTCACTAAAAGAAACTGTAAATGTGTTTGATAATATGGCTACAGATTTGTGGACAGGAAATTCGCCATACATTGTAAATTCATCTGATTATGATTCTAAATTAAATGGCACTCATTCTGCTGTGATAACTGATGATATGATTATTTCTCAGCAGCAAAAATATTTTTATGTAGATAGCAGTCGCTCTAAAACTGCTGGCACCGCAAATTATACCAGTGAGACAGGTACATATGTAAATCCTTATACCAAGGTTTCTGATGCTATAAAAAAAGCCTCTCAAGCTGATGCTGAGGATCTTACTATTTACGTAAAATCCAGCAATACAATAGAAGAATGGACTTCTGGTAATGATATTACAAAGAATTTAACGATAGAAGTATATGATTCAACTCCTGGAGATAAAAAAGGAAATTATACTATTAAAAACACAAGCGATTATTCTGCTTTTGCTGTGAATGAGAATAATAGTTTAGAAGCGTCTGGCTTTACATTCGAGGGAAAAGGAACAAATCAAAATCATGGTGGCTTAGTATGTTATCTTTCAAATAATAATACAAAAGTTAAATTAACTGACTGTATAATTCAAAATTTAAAAGCTTCTGGTGCAGGTGGTACCATTTATGCTGCAAGTGGAAAAAGTAATATCTCTATTGAATTGGTAAATTGTACTTTTAATAATTGTGCTTCAACATCAAATGGTGGCGGAATTTATGTAGGTTCTGGAAAATGTATAATTGACAATTGTACATTTATAGATTGTCTTTCCGGTGGCGGCACTAATAAAGGAGGTGCCATTTATAATAATGGAACAGAGCTGGTACTGAAAAATGCAGTTTCTATTAATTCTTCTACAAACACATATTCAGAGTCTGCAAATAATATTTATTTGTATGATAGTAAAACAATCACTATTGATGAATCATTATCTAAAGCTGACGGAAAAGATTTTGTAGCCTATGTTACCCCATATGGATTATCTGATGGTGATTTTTTAATTGTTCTTACAGAAAAACGAGCAGGTGTAATTCAGACCAAATATGATTTATTTAAAGCAACAAATGGTACATCATTTTATTTTACTCAAGATGGAGGTATAACAAATTCTGTTATCCTTCCTTTAGATAATCCACCTGAAAGCAATAATATAACCATTTATAATTCTGCGGAATTAAAGAAGATTGCTTCATGGGTAAATTCTGGTGCAAGTGATTTCAGTGGTAAAACACTTACTTTGACTAAAGATATTACTCTTGATAATACATGGACTCCTATTGGTAACTTTGATAATAAAACTGCTGAAAATAATAAACCGTTCAAAGGAAACTTTGAGGGAAATGGTAAGACTGTTACATTTAATTCATCAAGCAATGCTTTGTTTGATTATGCTGTAGGTTCTGAAATCTCAAATGTAAAAACTGCAGGCACATTTAATCCTACAAGTTCAAAGACTAACAGTGGCTCTGGTACTGTGGTAAATTATTTAAAAGGCGGAAATCTTTCTAACTGTGAAAACAATGCAACAATTACGACTTCAGCAAGTAATGTTGGTGGCATTGTAGGGAGAGCAGAATTCTATTCGGATGATAGAAGTTGCGTAATAGAAAATTGTATAAATAGAGGAAATATTACATCATCATCAGACAGTGCTGGTGGAGTTATAGGAAATGCAAGATCTGTAAAAGTAATAAACTGTTATAATTCTGGTAATATAACTGGAACATATGCTGTTGGTGGTATAGCAGGATGGTCTGGTGGAAATAATGGTACATCAAGGGGTACACTTGGATCATTGTACGAAAACTGTGGAAATGTTGGAAATATTACGGCTAATACACCTTCAAATTCTACTTATGAATCACAAAAATGTGGTGCTGGTGGTATTGCAGGTGGTAATACATCTACGAATGGTGAATGGAAGCCTGACTTTATAAACTGCTGGTCATCTGGAGGTATTACAGCAGCAGGTTCAAGTCTAAATGGCGGTATTTTTGGGGCAACGCAATATAGAAGCTTTACCAATTGTACTTATATGAATGGTACGGCTTATGGATATGGGGTTTTTGGTGCCACGGCAAGTGGGACAGATAGTTCTAATTCTGTTTCTTCAGATAATGCAACAATACAAACTAAGATGAATAAATATATCTCTGATTATAACAAAACCAACTATAAAACATGGGATGTAAAAAATGGTAAAGTTGTTTTCAGTGACATGTAAATAAAAGGGAAGTAGAACTTTAGTTCTTACTTCCCAAAAAATCTTATATTATTCTCCAGGACACATTGTAAAGAACACGTATTTACCTTCTGAAACTACAACAGTTTCTTCAGCTTCTGTACAAATGTTCCAGCGTGGGTTTGCTAAGGAATTTAGTGTCTTCATAAAATCTTTTGGTTTTTCAACTTCAAAAATGTAGCCTACAAATGGAATGGTGCCAATCATTGGAAGGAATCCTACTGCCTGTTTAAAACCTGTAATTTCTTCATCAAAGCCTGGGAAATAACCAGGTTCCATTTCCTGTGTAATGCAAATCATATCACTTGATTCTGCCAATGTTTCTGCAATCTGAATTAAATCTGTTGTCTGTTTAATTTCTTTTTTGAATTCTACAGCAAGTTTTGTTCCTTTAGTTTTTGCTTCAAATTCTGAATCAGAGGCTGTTTTTTTTGTACAACCTGTAAATGTTGCTGTTAAAAGTACAGCAGTTAATAAAAGTGCAATTTTTTTCATTTTTTTTCTCCTTTAAGATGTATAATTACTTTGGAAACTTCTGTTCTGATAAATTTCAATAATATATTCAAAACAAAGGCCATTCCAATAATAGTGAGCACTGTAATTAAAAATACAAGTACACTCATATTCTTGCCCATAACTTTTAATAATTTTGCTTCAATATTATACCCAAAAATCATTTGTAAGCCATAGATTTCCAGTGTAATTTTCCCAATAAATGATAAAATCCAGAACTTATAATTTGTTACACTAATCACCTGATCAATAAGTTCTATAACTCCCATTACTAAAGGAATTGCCATAATATAATAAAAGTCAACAAAAGGTTTATTAAGTCTGATTGAGGTTCCAAACTTATAGACCAAATATAAACCGGAGCAGGTGAGTAAAAGGGCAATTATCAGTCTGATTTTTGACTTAATCAAACTCTGCAAATCCTTGTAATACAAAGCAATAAAAAATACAGGGAGCCGGTTTAGCAAAATAAAAATTTTAGTGTAACCAAATACAAATTGGAGCACTGTTGTAAGTACCAGCCAGAATCCCATCATCATCAAAAGTCCCAGCCACTTAAAGCGGGATTTTATTTTAATTAAAAGGGGAGTAAGGGCATATACAAAAAGGATGGCAATTAAATACCACAAAAATGCACCGCCACCTTTTTTAAAAAAATCAATGCTGGAAATTACAAAGGCAAATTTTTTAAATGACCAGTGACTGTAAATACAACCTATTATTGCCAGAACAATAAAAGGAAAGTATACCAGACTTAATCTGTTTTTCATAAAAGGTAAGAATTCTATTTCCTTTTGTTTCCCCAAGGACCAGGCTGAAACAAAAAAGAACATATCAACTCCAATAAAAGCTGCTTTTACTATTAGGGCTGCTTTTGTCATTGGTATCCAAAAGTGAAAAATTAAAACTAAAATTGCAGCTAAGCCCATTACAATTCGTTTACTGCTTGTTTTTTCCATTATTCTGCCTCAATTTTATAGTCATTCTGATAAGAAAAATAATTCCTCTAAAACATAGTTCTGCTGTCATTGCAATCCAAATTCCCATAAGTCCATATGGACCAACCAGTAAAATGGATAAGCCTAATCTTGCAATCCATACACTAAAAAGATTAAGCAAACTTGGAATAAATGTGTCTCCCTGTCCCCGTAAAGCACCAGATGCAACAATGGAAGCTCCGTAAAGTGGTTCTGCTATAAGCTCAAGTCTAAGTATTTTGATTGCCAGATTTTGAATGTCTGTTACCGGTGTTAAAAGCTTAAAAACAAAAGGGCAGATTCCAAACATAATGAGTCCCATTATGCCCATAATAATCATGCCGGCATTAACAGTAATCCAGGAAAAGCTTTTTGTAAGATCATCTTTCTTTGCACCAACACTTTGTCCTGTTAGTGTAGCCGCCGCATCCTGAATTCCGTAACCTGGCATATAACAAAGGGCTTCTGCTGTTACTGCAAAAGAGTTGGCAGCAAGAGCAATGCCTCCAAGTGGAGCAATCAGTTTTGTAACAGCAACTAATGCTCCTGTAAAAGCAACTTTTTCTACAGCAACAGGTGCTGCAAGCTTTAATGCCTGTTTTGAAATAGTCCTGTCTTTTTCAGCATTTTTCTTATAGTTTGTTAATTTTAAATAGCTGGATTTAAAAATCGTGTAATATACAAGAATCAATGCAATAACAACTGCACTTAGGGTAGTACCAAGGGCTGCACCTAAAACACCAAGCCCACAAAATTTAATAAAAATTACATTAAATAAGGCATCCAAAATACACAGCAAACTATTTAAAATACCCGGGATTTTCATATTTCCACTGCATTGCAACATGCCACCTGTTAAATAAATGAACTGAAAAAATGGAGTGGAAAGACTATATACTAAAAAATACACTGAAGCATCTTTCCAGATTTTTTGTTCAGAACCAAGCCAAAACGGAAGGTATTTACTAATCAAAACCCCTAAAATAGTCAAAAATGTCGAAAAAACTAGACATATTAAGATAGATTCTAGAAATATATCCTTTGCTTTTTGCTGATTTCCAGCTCCAACCGCATGAGCCACTTGTACTGTATATCCAATGGAAGACGCATGGACAAGACTTCCCAAAACCCATGTAGAAGATGCTACAAGTCCAATTGCTGCCGAAGGGTTTTCGCCTAAATTGCCTACCATGGCCGCATCAATATATTGCATCAAAATTGAAGAAATTTGTGCAATAGCACCTGGAATACTAAGAGCCCAGACAAAGCTGATTTTCTGCTTAAAGGATAGGCGAGGATTGTTTTTTAATAAAACTGAAAGGTCAAAATTTTTTTCTTTCACAACTAAATCTTATCATAAAATCAAAACAAAATCACAAATATGAATAATTATATTGTTTTTACCATACTATATGTTATAATTTTTGTAGAGATTTAGAGAAGGATAGATATCAGAAAGTGATTCAGAGTTATTTTATTTGCGTATTTCTTTCATTTGCCGTTTATTTCTGGTTATATATTACTGATGTAAAGAAAAGTCTGTGTCAAAACATCATGGTTTTGATTATGGCAATTTCAAATGCTGGCTATCTTTTTCTCATTCTTTCTACAAATCTTACAGAAGCTCTTTTAGCAATAAAAATTGTATATTTAGGCGGTTGTTTTCTTCCTGTTTTATATTTTTTTACCGTTTGTGAAATCTGTCATTTTGAAATTAATAAAGTCGTTAAGCTGGTTTTAATCTTATTTCAGTTGTTTTTAATGACTATTATTGCAACTGCAGGTTATACAAATCTTTATTACAAAGCAATTAACTTTTATACACAAAATGGTATTGGTTATTTGAAAAAAGAATATGGTCAGGCACATTTTCTTTATCCGTTAACTTTATATGGTTATTTATGTGCATCTCTGGCGGTAACATTCTTTGTTGGTTTAAAAAGAGCCACTGTAAACCGTAAAGAAATTTTTAGAATGCTTTTCTGTGCAGGGGTTGCGGCCTTTTTCTATGTAGTTCAACGCATTCTTAAATTGAATATGGATATTATGCCATTTTCATGCATTGTTATGATGGTGGGTGCTTTAATTCCAATTTATCATTCTAACTTGTATACGGCAAATGAAAATAAGAATATTGTAAATGAACAGCTGGATAAAATTGGATTTATAACATTTAACAATAAAATGGAATATATGGGCAGCAATGATAATGCAAAACATATTTTTCCTGAATTGTCCCGTTGTAAAGTTGGAAAAACAATTACGGAATGTACAAGAGATTTGTCAGACATAATCAGAACAATTGAGGATTATGATTTAAAATTAAAGGCTCAGTATAAAAATAGATCTGTTTCAGCTCATTCTCATATTAAAAATACTCAAAGCTTAAAATTGAATGATGAATATTTTGAGACCGAGATTCACACTATAAATAATTACAGAAACAAAAGCGTAGGTTATACAATTGAGTTCAAAAATGTTACAGAACATTATCGTATTGTAGAGCTTACTTCAAAATATAATGATAATCTTACAAAAGAAGTTACGGAAAAAACAGAAAGAATCAGAGCTATTCAAGGAAAAACAATACTTGGTATGGCCCAGATGGTAGAATCAAGAGATTTGAGTACTGGAGGTCATGTTAAGCGAACTAGTGATGTTGTTAGAATTTTTTCAGATAAACTGATTGTTACAAACAGTGAATTTAAAAAAGATTTTCTTGACTTAGTTGTTCGTAGTGCACCTATGCATGATTTAGGAAAAATTGGTGTAAATGATTCAATTCTTAGAAAAAATGGTCGTTTTACTGAAGATGAATATGAACAAATGAAAAAACACGCTGAAATTGGCGGTAAAATGGTAGAAGATATTCTTACTGATGTTGAAGAGCAGGCTTTTGTTCAGGTTGCAAAAAATGTTGCTAATTATCATCACGAAAAAGTTAATGGTAAAGGATATCCAGAAGGTCTTAAAGAGCAGGAAATTCCTGTTGAAGCTAGAATTATGGCATTAGCTGATGTTTTTGATGCATTAGTTTCAAAGCGCTGTTATAAAGAAGCATTCTCTTATGATGAAGCGTTTGCAATTATTGCAGAAGAAGCAGGTTCTCATTTTGATTCAGAATTAACAAAAGTGTTTTTAACTTGTAGACCAGAATTAGAAAGCTATTATAATCACTGCTAAACCTGAGTGTATATAAGGTAGATTCTGTCTACCAATAACTATATTTTACACTTTTAAATTTTCGCAGATTTGAATTCACTTGTAAATTTAAAATAATTAGGGCTGCCCCATACTTTTGAGACAGCCCTTTTTTTTCATCTCCTAGCAGAATTGAACTGCTGTTGTCGGGATGAAAACCCGATGTCCTAACCACTAGACGAAGGAGACATTTTCTTTCGAAGTGTTAAAAATATACACCAGAATGTGTAAAAGTGTCAAGTGTTTACCTGCTGGTTTTTAATTAATTTTCTTCATTTCTTACTTTGAACATTTCAATTGCTTTTGTAAGTTCAAGAACAGAATTTACAGCTTTGCCTGCAATTTCGTTTACACTAGCCGCAGAATTATTTAACTGTACTGAGGCCCCTTCACAACTTGCAAGACTGTTTGTAACCTCATTGTTCATGTCTTTTAATGCATTACAAATAACAGATGTTTCGTTAGTGCGACTGTCAATTGTCTGGGCACCAGTTTTAACATTTTCCGCACTAGATTTAATCTGATCTAGAGAAGAAAGAACAATTTGTGCCATAGAACCCTGTTCTGCTGATGTCTGTTTAAGAGTATTAACAGCTTCAGAAATATGTGAAATTTTGTTGATAGTAGATTCGAAAGACTGCTCAACGTTCTGAGAATTTTCGGCAATAGCGTCAATTCTTCGCTGAATGTTATTCAAAGATTCCTGAGATGATGTAGTTTGAGCCGCAGTTGTTTCTGCAAGTTTTCTAATTTCATCAGCAACAACAGCAAATCCTTTTCCACTTTCACCGGCATGAGCGGCTTCAATTGCAGCATTCATAGCTAAAAGGTTTGTTTGTTCTGCAATTGCAGCAATTACCTGGTTCATTTCTACAAGAGCTTTAGATTGCTCTTTTACTTCAAAAATCTCTCTAACAGATTCTACCAAGGCTTCTTTATTTTCATTTGAAACAGCAACAAGCTCATTTACATTTTTTGCTGTTTCATCAATTTCTTCATTTACTGTAATAACATTTTTTGCAACAACACTAATAGATTCCGATGATGAAGAAAGAACTTCATTTTGAGTGTCAATTTCGGTCATAAGTGACTTTGTCTGGTCAATAATGCTTGTTACGGCATTATCAATTTTAGAAACAGATTCTGTCTGAAGTTTTACACTTTCATTTACTTTAGAAATTGCAAGGTTTGTAGTTTTTGCAGAATCGTTAATAACTTCCGCGGTTGCATTAATTTCTTTGGAAACAGCATTAATATCAGTAGAAGACTGCTGAACTTTACCTAAAAGCGAGCCAATACTTGTTGTAAATGTATTAAATCCTTTTGCAAGATCAGAAGCTTCCTTTATAACATAATCAGGATAAACTGCTGTTAAATCACCATCTGCAAGATTTTTACAACCAGAAGCAAGATGCTTAAATACTTTTGAAACCGAACCAGCAATAAAAGCAAGAAGCAATGTAAATACAACAAGAAGAACAACAATAGAAATAATTACTTTAGAAAGAGTTGCTGTGTAATCCTTTGTAAAATCGCTGACAGGTCCATAGGCAATAATGTACCAAGGAGATTCCCCTGCTTTTGTTATAGAATAATACTGATCATTTTTAATGAGAGTATGGGTTTTATCACTAGTAAAGTTCTTATCAGAAAGACCAGCCTGAATTATTTCTGGAATTCTGTAAACACAATCAATCATAATTTTTGAAGTATCTTTGTTTGTGATATATAAACCAGTTTTTGTAATAATATTTATAGTAGAATTTTCAGAAATAGTTACATTATTTATAAGGTTTGTTAATTCATCAAGAAGAATATCTACAGCAGTAACGCCCACTATTTCACCATTAATTGTTACAGCTTTAGAAAGTGTTGTACATATGGATTTTGTCATAGAATCGACATATGGATCTGCATAACAGATTTTTCCAGGATTATTTGCTGCACTTATAAACCATGGTCGATTTATAGGTTCCCAGTCGTCATCAGGAATCCAGCCAGAACTATCAACATAAAAACCTTCTTTTTCAAAACGGGAAATTTTGGTTCCGTAGTAAAGACTGATATCGCCAAAATCTTGTGCTAAGCTGGATGTAATTGGTCCAAGATATTCTGCGTTGTGATTAGTTTCTGCAACACTGGAAACGCCATTAATAATAGTTTGATAAGGAATAAGAATATTATTAACATCTGAACTTAATTGATTAATTGCAGATTCAGAATGACTTTGAACTGTATTAAATATTGTTTTATTTAATAAACTTGTAATACTAACCGCAACAATTACTGCAAGGATAATCATTGGAACAAGGTTGCCAATAACAACTTGAAAAGCTAATGAAAGATGTTTTTTATTTTTACCCATATTGATTAAGTATATACTATATAAATAGTTTCATCAAACATAATGTTTTTTAATCATTTGATAAATTTAATAAAAACAATTATAGTGTTTTTATGCAAAAGGATTTAACACAAGGAAGCGTAGGTAAAAATCTGATTTGGTTCTCTCTACCCTTCTTATTATCATATTTTTTACAGACATTTTATGGTTTAGCCGATTTATTTATTATTGGTCAATTTAATGGTGCCGAAGTAACAACTGCGGTTTCTGTAGGCAGCCAGCTGATGCATATGGTCACTGTCATTATAGTTGGTCTTGCAGCAGGAACTACAGTAATGATTGGCCGTTCAGTTGGGGCTAAAAAAACTGATGATACTGCAAAAAATATTGTAAATTCTACAATATTTTTTCTAATATTTTCTTTGATTTTATGCTTTTTATTGATTTTATTGGTAAATCCTATTTTGTCCGTTTTATCAGTTCCAAAAGAATCTTGGGAACAAACTCGCCTTTATCTTTTAATTTGTTTTGCAGGCATTCCTGCAATTACAGCATACAATGTTATTGCTTCAATTTTCCGCGGACTTGGAGATTCAAAGAGTCCAATGTATTTTGTAATTGCAGCTTGTATAATCAACATTATTGTGGATTATGTTTTGATTGGCATTTTTGACATGAAATCCATGGGGGCTGCTATTGGTACTGTATTATCACAGGCAATAAGTGTTGTTATTTCCTTATTATATATAAAGAAACGTGGACTTGGTGTAAAACTTTCCAAAACTGATTTCAAAATGGACAAGAAAACAATAAAAGCAATTTTGGGCGTTGGATTTCCTATTGCAGTTCAGGATGGTTTTATTCAGATTTCATTTCTTGTAATTACAGCTATTGCCAACAGTCGCGGAGTTGCCATTGCAGCTGCAGTTGGAGTTGTAGAAAAAATTATTGGAATTATGTTTCTTATTCCTTCCAGCATGCTTTCTGCAGTTTCTGCCATCGCTTCCCAAAATGCCGGCGCCGCCCTTCACTCACGAGCAAAGAAAACCTTGTATTATGGCATGCTCATTACAACTGTTGTGGGACTCATATTCTCTGTTGCAACCCAATTTTGTTCAGAATGGCTGGTAGGCTTATTCACAAAAGACAGTGATGTAATAGTTTATGGTGGCCAATACCTGCGTTCTTATGTATTTGACTGCATTTTTGCAGGTTTCCAGTTCTGCTTCAGCGGATTTTTCACAGCGTATAGAAAGTCTATTCTGTCTTTTATTCACAATGTAATTTCTGTTTTCACTACCCGCATTCCACTGTGCTATCTTGCCACAATCAAATATCCGGAAAATCTATTTCCAATGGGTATGGCAGCACCACTAGGTTCCCTGCTTTCAACAATTATTTGTCTGATTTTCTTTGTGATATTTTTCAGAAAGATGAAAGAAGATAAGATTTAGAGATTTTTTTACACTTTTCGGAAGCAGACAAGCGAGTAATTAATTCTTCAAGCATCCAATAGGAATAACATAAACACCATCTTTCCTTCTGTAGGCAAAGTTTCCTGTTCCTGTTAAAACCATAAGAAATGAAGGTGCTTTCATCTTATCTGTATCAATCTTGCTGCTAAAAGTCTTTAAGTTTTCAGCACCTTCTTCTATCAATTTATCTCCACCTAGCTTAATTTCAATTAAACCAAACGAACCATTTCTTAAATGTACGACAGCATCACATTCAAGGCCGGATTTATCTCTGTAGTGATATACTTCTCCATCAATGCTTTCTGCATAAACTCGCAAATCTCGAACACACATTGTTTCAAAGAATAAGCCCATAGTATTTAAATCTTTTATAAGATCTTCTGGGCCTAACCCCAGACTGGCCGTAGCAATGGAAGAATCTATAAAATATCTGGTATCGGATGTTCTGATTGCAGTCTTTGATCGAAGATTCGGATTCCAGGCTGGCATATCTTCAATTACAAATATTTTCCTTAATGCATTTGTATAAGCATAAACAGTGTCATCTGTAATAAGTTCAGAATCATTTGCAGCAATATCATCCCTGATAACTGTATATGCAGTCTGGGCACCCTGACTTCTAGCATAAGATTTCATCAATCGCTTTGCTCTTTCAGGATCTCTTTTTACATCATCAACTCTGGAAATATCTGTATTCACAATTGCATTGTAATAATCAAAAGCCTGGTCCAGAGCTACATCTTTATCCATATCAACAGCTTCTGGCCACCCTCCTCTACAAATCAAAAATGCAAGATCATCAATATTCAATTTATTTGTAGCACTAAGCTGTTCAGGCTGATTAAACATTTCTTTTAGACTAACCTCGCCTGTTGATTCGCCTGATTCATATAAAGACATTGGTCTCATTTTTATCCAAGCAAAACGACCTGTTCCTGTATGAAAAATCTCATCTGTTTTAGGAGGAACTGCAGATCCTGTAAGGATAAAATGACCATAATTTTCTCTATGATCAACTTCAAATCTGACTGAATCCCAAAGCTTTGGGGCAATCTGCCATTCATCAATAAGACGAGGAGTTTCTCCCTCCAGCAATTTTGATGGATTTATATCTGCCATCATAAGGTTTGAAGAAACATCTTCCGGTTTAGACATATATAAAATGCTTTTAGAAAACTGTTCTGCAGTTGTAGTTTTACCACACCACTTAGGCCCCTCTATAAGAAGAGCTCCTTTCCCTCTGAGTTTTCTTTCAATTAAAGCATCTGTAATTCTTGGCTTATATTTTCCCATAATTATTATTATACATTACATTCGGGGATTTGGCAAAATATTATTTGTGATTTTGTCTATTTTTTACTTGGGAACTTGGCGTTTTTATAATCGGTATATTGAATATAACAAAAGATTCATTAAATTAATTCGATATTTCATGTTACTTTTTACTCTCACTTTTTAATTTTTAAAATCCCCAATATTCTTTAATCTCCTTGTTCCAAAAAAACGTTTTTAATATTTCATCTTCATTTTCTAAAACTTCATATTTAGTAATCGTGTGTATTCCAAATTCTTCATTTTCCTCCGAACCTATTTTTTCACAAGACACAATTCCAGATGAAGAAACGGTGTCATAAAGTGTATATTGCTCCTTTTGTATTATTTGATTATTCATATAAATATTCTTCCTTCGAAATCCTTATAATTTTCCCTTTAACAGCTTCTAGATTTGGGAAAATATATTGATAGAATAATGGATTCTTACAAAGAAAATCATGATTTATATAATTTTCTGTGACATATCCTTCTACGATTGCGAAATTTACATTTTTTATACATTCATTCTCATCACAATCTGTAAGTCCATATTCTAGAAGTTGGGTTATACTATTGTAAGATAAATTAACTTTTCCTTTCTTATTACCAGATGATTTTTCACATCCAAGAAAAAATAACGACACCAAAACAATAAAGTATATACTATTCTTTTTATTTCTTATCATTTTAATTTCCCTTATTAAGTTTATTTTTTTGTAATGGATAAATCCAACCGAGGTAGTATTCTTGTTGACCAGGATTATAAACTTGATATGGATTATTAACAATTATTCAGACCAGTTATTATAACCACCATAGTCGTTGCTGCCTCCGCCATTCAGCATTCTGCTTTCTTCCTCCGTTAATTATAAATACTGATATTCAAAGCTTTCATTTATATTTAAATTTTTAATCTGATTTTCCTATCTAAAATCCCAGTGATTTATCAAACAAAATATTTAAGAACTCTTCTTGGGATAAATCTTTGTGATATACAATTGTTCCATCTGGATCTGGATATTCAGCTCCACTCTCTTCATCAAAAGAAAAATGACTTTCTATATTGCAGTTATAATCTGCTATCTGATAACTGTCATCCTTAA
>JAHAZJ010000145.1 GCA_018385315.1 Treponema sp.
AAACGAAAAAGTAATTCCGTTTTTCATTCCCTTTAATGCTTCACAGACAGACTTATCAACAAACCTTCCTATCAAAATTGCCTGGTCAGATCCCAAATCATGGTTTTCATATACTAATGATATGGCATTGAATTTTGTATTGTAATAGATGTTTCCTTTTTCATATTTCGAGGTTTTTCGTTCTGTTCCAGTAGATAAACTCTCATAAACATAAAATTCAAATCCACCGTATTTCTGCATTTTAACTTCCTTTCCTGCTGCAAACTTTGAAAACTCTCTGGCAACAGTATTGTCTTTAAGTTCAATTTCAAAAGTTTTGTTACCGGCACTCATTAAAAGAATATCAGAAGTCTGGTCAAGATTTACAAACTGATATTTTCTATTTCCGTTACCCTGCTTTTCTGCATATTCCAGCACCTTAATCTGATGAGCAGTTTCCCAGGCTGACTTTGTAGCAGAATCTACATCTGCGTTTCCGATCAGAAAATCTACGGCACATTGCTCAACTGCCACAATGTCAGATGAAGCGATGATTCCGATTTTGCCAAAGCCGTTTTGTTCAGCAAGCTTAAGATTCATTTCGGCTGTCCATCGGTTCCCGGAAAGCCCGTTTGCATCAAACATTGTACCGTTTGTTTTTTTCACAAGTTCACTCAGAAGATTTGCGTCAAGAACCTGTTCATCAGGTCCACCAAAAGAAACCTTGATTCCCACATTTCCTTGGATTTTCTGATTTAAGGCATTGTAAACTTTCATCAAGCCCTGTGGCGAAACATCTTTTGTAAAATAAACAACAGATGCCGTTTTTTCTTCAGTCTGATGCTGAAGATTCTGTGCAGTAAGTCCAGAAATCAAAACCGCAGTAAACAAAATAAGATTCAAAATTTTTTTCATATTTGTAGCTCCAGAAGTTTTCTGCATTAGGGTATGGAGGGGCGGAGTTACACGGTGGTTGAGCTTGTCGAAACTACCGTGTAATGAGCGGATAGCGAACCCCGGAACACCCGACCCGCTTTAGCGGGTAATGCCCTTTTTAATCTCAGAACAAATTATATTTTGCCCGGCTTCATATAGCAAATACTTCAAATCTGCCGTCCATTACACAAAGAATCTAGAAAGATTTAACTTTACATAGTAAAATTGTAGTGTAAGATTATGAAAAATTCTAAAAATATTAAAAAAAATGATTTAAATTCAATGATTATTCGAGATAATCATGAGAAGCAAATTTTTAATAGTATTATTCGTAGCCGATTAATTCTCACAGCGGTAATGGTTCTGCTCCAGCTTTTTTTGATTATTTCTTTTATTATTAAATTACAGAAATACATAGAATATTATTTTATTGTTTCCCTTATTCTTTCTGTAAGTTTTATGGTTTATTTGACCAATAAGCAAGGAAGAAACGAATTTAAAATTGCATGGTGTATTCCAGTAATGATTTTTCCTCTGCTTGGTGTTGTTTTTTATTCACTTTATCTGAACGACAATGGTGAAAAACGGGTAAAAAAAGCATTACAAAGAAGTAAAGCTGAAATAGCAGACTTAACTGGTGTAATACATCCTGATGAAATAATCAAAAAAAATTACTCACAAATTGAAGATTTGCAAACCTATCTTATAAATCAGAATTTTCTGCCCTATGAACATAATCAGATTGATTACTTTCCAACCGGGGAAGATTTTCTTACAGATTTTATTCAGGAACTTCGTAATGCAAAAGAATTTATTTTTATAGAGACTTTTATTCTTAAAATTGAAGAAACCTGGGATATGATTCTAGGGGTTCTTGAAGAAAAAGCAAAAGAAGGCGTAGAAGTCAGAGTTATGTATGATGCCTTCGGTTCTCAAATGGCCTCTGATCGTAATTATGTAAAATATCTGAAATCAAAAAATATAAAAACCTGTGTTTTTAATCCCATGATTCCGATTTTTACCACAAAACAGAATTCCAGAGACCATAGAAAAATATATTTAATTGATGGGAAAATCTGTTATTCGGGTGGGATTAATCTTGCAAACGAATATTTCAACTATGGAAAAAATTATTTTCCTTATTGGAAAGATAATGCTATTAAAATCCAGGGTGAAGCTGTAAAAGGCTTTATAACAATGTTTCTGCAAAACTGGAATATGCAGCGATGTGTAAAGGAACAGGAAGATTATATCAGATATCTAAATATTCCTTGTGAAAAATATGATTACTCAGGCATTACCATTCCTTATGGTGATGATCCTTACAATTACGAAGACATTGCTGAAAATGTTTATTTGTATATGGTTCATTCTGCTAAAAAATATCTTCATATAACATCTCCTTACGTTATTCTTGATAATAATTTTCAAGAAGCACTTTTATTTGCTGCAAAACGTGGAATAGAGGTGAAAATTATAGTTCCCTCTGTTCCAGATCACTTCATTACTTTTTATATAGGCAAGACCTTCTTAAAAACCCTTGTGGATAATGGAATAAAGGTTTATCTATACAAAAAAGGATTTATACATGCCAAAACTTTTATTTCAGATAACAAAACAGCAACTGTTGGTTCAATAAATCTGGATTATCGCAGCTTCTATCATCATTTTGAATGTGGTACTGTAATACATGAAAATCCTATAATTGCACAAATTGAAAAAGATTTTCAAAATACATTAAAAGATTGTGAAGAAATGACTCCCCATGATTATAAAAAAATCCATTGGTTTAAAAGATTCTTAGGAAGATTTTTTAGAATTATAGCTCCTCTTATGTAGATATATTATTGTCTTGTATTTCTAGAAGTTACTGCCGTTTCCAGCTGATTATTTCTTGCTCCAGCTTTTGATTATGTTTTAACATATATTCCATAATTTCTTTATGGTGTCCTTTATCTATCAAGGCTTTTGCTTTTAAAATATCATTTTCTTCTAGTGTCTTTGTATAATCAGAATATTTTTCCAGTT
>JAHAZJ010000146.1 GCA_018385315.1 Treponema sp.
TTTACTGCAAGGATGTAAGCCATTGCAAGGAATGTTGTAATACCGGCAATAATTTCTTTTGAAACTGTTGTACCACGTTCCTTTAATTTAAATAACTTTTCCATTTTAAAAATACCTCCTTTTAGAATGGATAAGATGATAAAAGAAAGCTTGTAAAAGCTATCTTAATATAACTAAAAAAAGACTGGCTTTCGTCAATCTCTTTTCAATTTTAAAATTACATATTCTGGAATAAAACCAAAACTTTATCAGGACAAACTGATACACATTCTCCACAAGATGTACATTTTGCATAATCTACTTTTAGAATACCTGATGTAATATCAATTGCCTGTTCTGGACATTTTCTTGCACACATGCCACATTTAAAACAACCTTTTGAACAATCTTTCTTAATCTGAGGTTTGTTATCAGAATGTGTTGAACAAAGAGCAATTGGACCTTTAGTATCAGCGTCAAAAATCGAAATTAAATTTTTAGGACAGGCAATTTTACACTTTCCACATCCAACACATTTAGATTTATCAAAAACTGGAAGTCCATTTTCACCCATTTTTACAGCATCAAATGGACATGCTTTTACACAATCCCCTAAACCAATACATCCAAATGCACATTTTTTTGTTCCATTCATTACAAGGTTTGCAGCTTTACAAGTTTTTACACCAATATATTCCCCTTTATCTGCTGCACAATCTTTTGAGCCCTGACAAGCAAGAACAGCAATCTGAGGTTTCACTTCTACACCAGCCTGCCCTAAAATTTCAGCAACTTTTGTAGCACATTCGCTTCCACCAGCAACACAACCATTAACAGGAGCATCACCTTTTACAACAGCACCAGCAAATGCATCACATCCTGCAAGACCACAACCACCACAGTTTGCACCAGAAAGAACTTCACGAACTTTATCAACTTTAGGATCTGTATCAACATGGAAAATCTTTTTAAAAAGGCCAAGTAAAACACCAAGAACAAATGCAATTACCAGGGCACATAATACTGTATTCAAAATTGTATTCATGATATTTTCTCCTATTTAATTAAACCTTTGAAGCCCATAAATGCAAGACTTAAGAAAGCCGCAGCAACAAACAAAATTGGAGTGCCCTTAAAGCTTTCAGGGATATTTGCAGTTTTAATTCTGCTTCTTACACCACTCATAACAACCATACTAATAACAAAACCAATGGCAGAACCAAATGCATAAATAAGGCTTTGTGAATAAGAGAAATTATTTTTTATACAATTGATTGTAATAGCAAGAACAGCACAGTTTGTTGTAATCAATGCAAGATAAACACCCATTGCATTATAAAGACCTGGTGATGTTTTCTTTAAGAAAAATTCAACCAGCTGAACTAAAGATGCAATTACAAGGATAAAGAACAATGTCTGTAAAAATTCCAAGTGAAGTGGAACCATTACAAGATTATAAATTGGCCACGTTACAGCTGTTGCAAGAATAATTACGAATGTAGTTGCTAATCCCATACCAGTTGCTTTTTCAGTATCATTTGTCATACCAATAAAAGGACAAATAGCAAGATACTGAATAAATACTACGTTATCGATAATAGCGGCTTTTATAAAAAGCTTAAAAAATTCAATTACAGCATCCATTATTTATCCTCCTGTACTGAAACTTCATTATCTTGTTTTGAAGCCTTTTCTGCAGCTTCAAGTTTTGCTTTATCTTTATTTGCTTTAATTCCTTTTCCAAACTGAACCAAAGCACCTATAATACCAAATACTAAGAATCCACCAGGAGCGCTGTTCAAAATACCAATACGATATTCTTCTGGAATAAGAACCATTTTTAATGAAGTACCATCAAAAAGTGTACCATTTCCAAACAATTCACGAATAAAGGAAATTGCAACCATAACAATAATGTAGCCAATTCCCATTCCTAAAGCATCAAGAATTGAATCACCAATAGAATTTTTTGAAGCAAAGGCCTCTACACGTCCCATAATAATACAGTTTACAACAATTAATGGAATAAAAACCCCTAAGGCATTGTAAAGAGATTCAACGTAAGCTTGTAATACAAGTTGAACAATTGTTGTGAATGCTGCAATTACAATAATAAATACTGGCAAACGAATAGCACTTGGAATCAATTTTTTAAAAATACTAATAACAATTTCGCTCATTAAGAGAACAAATGTCATACCAAGTCCCATTCCAAGACCATTCATAACAGAAACTGTAACACCAAGTGATGAACAAAGACCGATGTTCAAAACAAGGAGTGGATTTTCTAACAAAAGACCTTTTGTAAATGTTTTTAATTTATTACTCATTTATCAACCTTCCTTATTTTGCAACAGCCTTTTCTATTTCTAAAGATAAAACAGATGTAGCTTCTGAAATCATATTTCCTAAACCATGACTGGTAATAGTAGCACCAGAAATAGAATCAAAATTATTACCATTTTTAAAACCATTTGAAGCATCTTTGCCTTCAAACTGACCTGTAAATGTTTTTCCATTTTTTAAGAAAAAAGAAGGATCATTTGCTTTTAAACCAAATCCAGGTGAATCAGAAATTTCAAGAATTTGAACTCCAGTTACAGAACCACCAATATCAAGACCAACAATAATTTTTGATTTATCATAAGTTGGTCCTTCAACTTGAACTACTGCACCAATAATTTTTCCCTCTTTTTTTGCAAAATATCCGTCTGTAACAGCCATTGTGGCTGTTGAAGTTACAGGTGAAAAATTTTCAATTGGAGTAAAATTATCAGCAGAAGGAAAAACAGCTGCCATTGCAATATTTGCTTTTCTAATTTGATTTTCCTTAATAACTGGAGCTGTAAAATTATTTACAATTGCAAGAACAGTACAAGAAACAACAGCATAGCAAACAAGAGAAAGACCAAGTTTTATCATTTCTCCAATACCTTTATCAGTTTTCTTTTTAGATACTGTATAAACTTTTTTAGCCATGATTATTTTCCCTCCAAAATTATATTTTTAGAGTTTTTTAAATCAAATTCTTTGTTGATTTTTTGAACATCTGCTTTTTTATTACCTTTTTTTCCATAACCATACATTCTAACTGTAAGATTATTTAACAAAGGAGCAACTGAATTCATAATCAAAATACTGAACATAACCCCTTCTGGATAACCACCGAATTTTCTGATTAAGAAGGTAATCAATCCACAGCAAATACCAAATACCAATCTACCTGGTTTTGTAACTGGAGTTGTAGCATAGTCGGTAACCATGAATGTTGCACCAAATAATAATCCGCCAGTAAGAAGATTATTTAAGATTTCTGTTCCAGCAGCATTTATAGATCCCCCTGAAATAAGTCCCATAAGGAAAGCACAAACAACAACCGTACCAACCATTCCCAAAGGAGCTCTCCAGTCTATTACTTTTAATGCCAAAAGGAAAATAAAAGAAATTAAAATAAGAAGAATTGATGTTTCACCAATACAACCAGCTCTGTTTCCTAAAAAATACTGAAGATAATCAATAGAAACATCTGCACTGTTTTTTAATGAAGATAAAATTGTTGAAGAAGAAATTGCATCAACTGCAGAATAAGCTTCAATTCCTTTTACAGTATTTGGTAAAAGCCATGTTGCTCCCATAACAGCAGGAAAACTTATAAACATAAAAGCACGACCAGTTAAAGCGGGATTAAATACATTTGAACCAATACCGCCAAAAAGTCCTTTAGCAAAAATCATAGCAACAGCAGCACCAATAATTACCATCCAGAAAGGAACAGTTGGTGGACAAACAAGAGCAATTAAAATACCAGTTACAACAGCAGACAGATTAGAAATTACAACTTTCTGTTTTGTTGCTTTCTGGAATATAAATTCAAAGAATACACATGAAACCACTGATGTAAGAATTGTAATTAATGCACTTATACCAAAAATGCAGATACCATAAATACATTCTGGCAAAAGTGAAATAATCACAGCAGCCATAATTCGTTGTGTTTTAAGTCCAGAAGAAAAATGAGGACTAGATGAAATATAAAGTTTATTACTCATTTTTTACACCTTATTTTGCGTTATTTGCAGCAGCCTGTTCTTTTGCTCTCTGTTCTGCCATTTTCTGACGAATTACACCTTTTCCAAGTCTAACACGCTGAACAATTTTAATATGGGCAGGACAAGAATAAGCACAACAACCACATTCAATACAATCCATTAATCCGTAACGTTTTGCCTTATCATAATTTCCAGATTTCATTTCCCGAATCATTAAAACTGGATTTAGACGCATAGCACAAATACTTACACATGAACCACAAGAAATACACTGCTCTTCTTCAAAAAGTTGAGTTTCTTTTTTTGTAAGGAATGTTACACCACTTGTACCTTTTGCTACCGGGAAGTTAGTTCCAGACATTGCAAATCCCATCATTGGACCACCAGAAATAACTTTTACAGTTTCTTCCTTCATCTGAATAACATCAGGAATCAAATCACTGATTAAAGTTCCAACTGGAACCCTGATATTGCAAGGTTTTTCAACACCAAAACCAGAAATTGTTAAAGCTCTTTCGATTAATGGCATACCTAATCTGAAAGCATCACTAATTGCACAAACAGTACCCACATTACTAATAATACAACCAGCATCTGCAGGAAGTTTTGCAGAAGGAATTTCAATTCCAAGACAAGATGATACAATGAACTTTTCTGATCCCTGAGGGTATTTTGTTTTTACGACGCAAACAGAAATACAATCTTCGTATCCTTGTTTAATAATTTCATCAAGAATCTGATTTTTAAGATATGCTTTATTTTCTTCAAGAGCGATAATTCCTAAGGCTCCAACCAGATGCATACAAATTGCAATTCCATCAATAACTTTATTTGTATTTTCCTGTAATGTTCTTTCATCACAAGTAAGGTATGGTTCACATTCAGCTGCATTAATCAAAACATATTCAATTTTCTTATCTACAGGAGGATTTAATTTTACATGAGCTGGGAAAGATGCTCCACCCATTCCAACAATACCAGCATCTTTTATGCGGGCAATTGCCACATTAAAATCTGATGTGAAAGGATCTATAGGTTCCATGAATTGAGTTCTATTTTCATCATCTGCTTCGATAATAATACAAGGAACTTCCTGATTTCCAGTAACAAGACAATTCTGAAGCTTCTTAACTTTTCCAGAAACTGAAGAATGAACTGGACAATTCATAAATTTATCGCCTGTTGCAATTATCTGTCCTTTTGCAACTAAATCCCCTGCTTTTACAACAGGAGTATTAGGCGCACCACCCATTGTTACTGGGATTGTAACTGTTTTTGATGAAGGAAATACAGGAGTAATAGGACACTTATTAGAGAGCTCCTTCATTTCCTTTGGATGTATACCACCCTTAAATGTATGTAATTTCATGCCAAATATTATACAATATATGTAAAATATTGTATAGAAATAATTTAATCATACTAAAGATAACTTTAATTATACTTAATTTTATAATTTATATTAAAAAAATATATTAATTATTTTAATTTTTTTTAAGATTTTTTTACTAAAGCTGTTGACATAAATTAATAAAATTTATATATTATAAACATCACTTGCGGATGTCATATAACGGCTTATTATCTCAGCCTTCCAAGCTGATGACGAGGGTTCGACTCCCTTCATCCGCTCTAAAATAAGAAAGCTAAGTCCTTACATTATAGGGATTTAGCTTTTTTTATTTAACCGAGTAACAGTAAAATGACAGTAATTCCTTACAGATTTTTTTTGTAAGGAGCATTCTATGCGCGGTTATTTCTTTATCTACAAACGAACTTTACCATCTGGAAGTAAAGTTTTTTATTACCAGGCTTACAAACCTGATGGAACTCTGACATCTGGAAAAAGTACCGGATGCAAAACAAAATCAGCTGCAATTCATTACTGTGAAACTCTTCTCATGCAAGGAAGAATTTGGACAGGATCAAACATTCTGTTTAATACATATGCTGAACATTTTTTTGATTTAGATTCAATCTGGGTACAGGATAAAATGGCCTCTGGAACACCTGAGCATCCAGCCCTAAGTCCTTTATATCTTAAAAAACTTCAGTCTACAGTTCGATTACATCTGCTGCCTTAGTTTGAAAATAAGAAATTTTCCTTGATAAAACCCACAGATATTAAGGAGTTCAGATTGTATCTTCTTCGAGAAAAAAATCTGTCGTTTAAAAGTGTAAATGATGTAATTATGGTATTTAAAATTATTGTTGATGTAGCTCTTGCTGATGACGTTCTTATAGCTTCTCCACTACGTGGAATAAAACCTTTAAGGAATAATTCATCGGAAAGAAATGCATTTACATTGGAAGATGCCAAAACAATACTCCGTGATTATAAATGGGTAAATCTAACATTTCATACTTTAAAAAAAACATAAGAATAAATC
>JAHAZJ010000119.1 GCA_018385315.1 Treponema sp.
TTTTGGCTTCCTATTAATTAAAAATTATTTCTTATACTAACATCCATATCTTTTTTGACTTTTTGAACACAAGATGATAACTATGAGAATATAAACAACAAAACCTGCTAAGAATCCTAAAAAGCCATGGTGGATAAATGAACCAAGCTTAGCTCCAAGAATACTTAATGCTAAAGTCATGGAAATATGTAGGACAGCATTTTTCTTTTGATATAATACCCACCCGAATAAAAATTTCTGTGGACTATAATCACTTCCTCCAATTCCACCAAAGTTAGATTTAGCAACATAGTAGGAAATAAAAGCAATGTCAAAAAAACCGAAGATAAACATACCGCTCTTTTGTAATAAAAAGCGACCTAAAATTATCAAAGGAACAAGCATAATTATACCAAGTATATATATTACTCGATATTTCTTAGCAACTTTAGCTTCATAGGCTCTTTCACGAGCCCTTTGCTGAGCTTCAATTTTTTGTTTTTCTTTTTTCTGAGCTGCTTCCTCTTCTTCCTTTTTCTTTTCCTGCTCTGTTTTTCTTAAAAAATCTTTAGATACAATACCACGCTGAAGAACTACCAATCGTGTATTCTTAATATCAATTCTTAAAACAGTATTTTCATTTAACCACCAGTCACAATAACGGAGGTCTTTTTCATATATTAGCAAATCACCCAAATCACCATCTAAATTGCCTTGTTTCTTCCACCGAACTCGTGGGAAATCATTTTCGTTGACAAATTTTTCTTCATTTTTTATCTTTTCTACTTCATCTTTGTAGCTTGATATAACAACATTTCCTTTTGTCCCATATGAAGATTGTATTAGTTTGAGTGATATATATCCATATTCACTATCTCTATCCTTACTGATAATAACTTGGCTTTTATGAATATTCTTAAGCGGATACCATAAATAAAGTCCTTCTGCACAAGATTCTGCTGAAATTTTATAAAAAGGATTTTCGCAAAAATGCTCTATTTTTAATGGTGAAATAAACTTACAATGTTCGTGATATTTGTTTTCATAAACCACTATATCTACTGGTTCCTCTGAATTTTTTATCTTTGAAAATTCAGGGGTAAATCTTTCAAAAACAGAACGGATATCTAAATATTGGCAATCTGAACTAATAATTCATTTCCCTTATTTATCAGCTGTTTAATATAATCACTATAATTACCACAAGTGCATTCATAATTTTCAGAAAATTCATTAATAACATCTTTTAGGACAGGTATATATTCATCTCTAAGATTTCTTATAAGAAGAACCACATCACTTTCAATAGTTTTAAGATCTGCATCACCTAAAGCTCTGATTGAATATAAACCATCTGTCCGAATTACATCTTCCAAAATAGAAAGGGCTTCTTCCTTTTTATCCAACAAAGTTAAAGAGCGTGCCTGGTTATAAGCCGCTTCCAGCATTGTATCTGACAGACTAAAGCTTCTTTCATTTGCTTTTACTGATTCCTGAAGATAATTGATTACATCATCTGTTTTATTTTCCAATCGGCTTTCATTAGAAAGTATGTAATTTGCATATCCAAGATAAAAGTAAAACTCAGCAGCCATTTTTTTTGCTTCTTTTGATTCATCAATATCTGGACTTATATACTTACAGGCATTTTTGAATGCATCTAAAGCAAGGGGAACATCAACAACATTACTGAATTCACTTATACCAAAAAGGTAAAGCTTTCCCATCAGACCCCATGAAATGTAATCTGTTTTGTTTTTTTCTATCGCACTCTTGATATCTTCCAGTGCTTCTTCATAAAACTTTTTTTCAGAGTTCTTTGCAGCTCTTCTATATAATTCGCGGCTGGCAGTAAGCAAGGGATTATTTACAATATCATGAATGGCATCAAGCTTTTCACAAATTTTCTCTCCCCAAAAGTCAATTGTCGCAGATACTGCATTAAAGCCGGCTGTCATGGAAGCGCTCATAGCTCCAATTGCATTTGTTACTCCGGCAAAACCCATATCAAGTTTATTATTAATTGCATCAAAACCTGCATCAAAAGTTTCTTTTAGCATTTCAGCAGAAGCGGCAATTGTGTATGTATTTTGATTTATGGAATTCTGAATGCCTGTAGACATTCGGACTATATTTTGATTAACTGAATCAATTTTTGTTCCAAGATAATAACCTGTCATAGCAGTTGCAAACATCTGTTGATTAGCGCTTTTTTGTACCTGCTGCTTAATTTCATCTGTTTGACGCTGAGAAAGATAAGATGAATAAGACCCGCTTGCACTTGAATAAATTTCTGACATTTTATGTACTCCAATCTGTTTTTTAATTTTTAACTTTTCATTAAACCGCGAAACGAGCGTAGCGAAGTTTCGCGTTTTAAACAATTGACACAATTGTTTAAAGGGTATACCCCTTAAACGCAAATTTTTTTTCAAAACTTTATGGTAAAATATCAGAGAAATGAACAAAGAAGAGATTTACAAAACATATAAAACATTTATAGAAGACTTCGTTTTACATTTTCCAGAGGATGAACGGCAGAAGGTACGTGAGCTTTTGGATTTTCTAGTGAATTCCAGGAGCCGAGCTTTAGAGAACTCAGATATAGAAGATTTGTTCTACGTGTTCAGTAAAACTGCTCTAAAAAACGGTAACTTTCGTTATATGGAATTTTCATCCTGGGAAGAAATTGAAAACTGGCAGCCCCAATGCAAAATTGTAGAAGCTTACTTAGTTCTGTCCTATAATGAAGAGCCTTTTATGACGGATATTCAGCGGATTTATAATTCATTGCTTCGTCATTTTTCATGCCCCGATAAAGCAGAGCATTTTGGAACTTATAATTTAGAAAATAAAAATAATCTTCCTTCAAGGCTGATTTACATACCGACATAACAATCACTTATCTTATACAATGTTTTTTCGGATAGAGCAAAGTCCTCAGAGCTGTAATCTGCCTTGTAAGGTTAATTTCTTCCGTCTGGTGAGCTGCAATGTAATCCTGCATTTTCTGAACTGCTTCTATTTTTGGTGTCATTTCGTTTAACATGGCTTTAGTATAATAGTGGAAAACGTGAGAACTAATTGTCAGCAACTACAATCTTCTGATTTTTACTCTTAGGCTTTTCTGGTATTGTATATTTAAGTTTGCCCTCATCAATCAAAGGAAGAAT
>JAHAZJ010000152.1 GCA_018385315.1 Treponema sp.
AGGCCAAACTCATGTTCGAAAACATGCAGGAAAGTAAAAATCTGCTTGAAGAAATTGAACATAAAACATGTGAATACGAAAAGGTTCTTCGTAATTTTAATATACGCGAACTTATGTTCCGCTATCAGTATATAAATCAATATAAATCTGAAATCTCAAAACTGGAAGTAAACCAGCAGAATAACCAGATGCAGTTACAGGATCTGGAACAGAAAAAGAAAGAAGCAGAAGAAAAACTTTCTGAAATGAGAAAGAGACTTTCCGAAGTTGAGAATAAAAACCATTCCATAACAGAATCTCTTAATAAACTTGAAAAAGATAGGGATGACCTTAAAAAAGAAATAGAGATTTTGGAAAAGAAACTTTCAAAATTAAAAGAGCTTCAGGTTTCATTAAAAGTAATTCTTCCACAGATGGAAAAATATTTTGCTATTGCAGATGAAAACAAAACAGTTCTTTTGAACATAAGTGAAAATGATTTTGACGCGGATAAAAAGGCAACTACTTTTATTGATTTTTCAAATAAAATAATGAATCAGCGTGATTTATTTGTAGAAGAAAATGGTAGGATTAAAGACAAGCTGGAAACAGTAACAACAAAAATAACAGACATCCAAAATAAAATTAAAAGGCTTGAATCGAATATTCGTCAGTTCCCACAGGAAGCAGAAGAAGCAAAACGCCTTATTCAAAATGAATTCAATAAACGTGGCATAAAAAGTCAGGTCCGATTATTTGCTGAACTTGTAGAATCCCTTTCTGATGAAGGCTGGCGAAAATCAATCGAAACATTTCTTTGGAATAAGAGATTTAACATTATTGTTGATGATGAATATTGCTATGAAGCAATGTCGATTTTAAATGAGAAAAATATTTACGGAACAAGTGTTATTCTCACTGATAGAATTCCAGAAACAGAAATTGAAGAAAACTCAGCGGCCTCTGTATTGAATATTACAAATAAAAGTGCAAGAAGATATGCAAATTATCTTTTAAACGGACTTTATCTTTGTCAAAACATAAAAGAACTTCATGACCATTCTAAAGGCGGAATTACAAAAGACGGTATGCTTTGTAAAAGTTATGCCGCAAGCAAAATGCAGATTCATAAGACTGCTCTGTGTTTGGGAAACAATGTTGTAAAGATTCAGCTTGAACAGGCAAGAAAAGAACTTGAAAATTTGAGTTTAGAGCAATCAGGATATGAAAAAGACATTCAGAATAGAAATCAGTTAAGAAGATTAATTGACAATGTAGAATGGAAGGCTGAAATCTATAATTTTGATAGTAGTCGAGAATTGGCTGAAGAAAATAGAAAGCTTGGAAAACTCGTATCAGATATTGAAGAATTAAGAAACAGTCCTGGAATGTTGGCTGCTGCTAGAGAATATGAGATTGCAGAAAATAATTACAATCTGGCATATGAAAATGATAATGCATTGGCTGGAAAAATAGGTTCTGTAAAAACAGATATTCAGAACATCCAGAAAAGTATTTTCACTTGCAATGAGCAATCAAAAAAATATGAGGTTCAATATAACGAGATTTCAGAGCTTCATCCGGAATTAATAGATGAAATGAAAGAAGAATATGAACGCGCAATTAAGCAGAGGAATACTTTCACCATCATTAGTTCAAAATATCTTCAAAATCTTACAAATGATGTTGAAAACGCTAAGAAAAGAATGGAAGACAAGCAGCGAGAATACAATCAACTTTCTGAAATCGATGTATCAAATTACGGTATAGAATTTATTCCATTTTATCGCGACCGTTATCGAGATGTTGCTAATGTTAAAATTGATGAAGCAAAGAATAAAGTCGAAAGACAATCGGAAAAACTTCGCGATGTATTCCTTCATGACTTTGTTGCAGAGCTAAATGAGAAGATAATATCAGCTAAAGAAGAAATTGCAGCTATAAATGCTGAATTGAAACGTATTCCATTTGGCCGTGATATTTATCAGTTCAAGATGGAAGAAAAATCAGACCGTGCCGTTTTCTTTACAATTTGTAAGAATCTGGAACTTTATTCCGAGTCTCCAGATTTATTTACGGAACGAACAGTAAGTGATGAACAGCTTGCAGATGATGTTCAGTCGTTCTTAAACAAAATCCTTGATACAGAACAGGAAGAGGATTATTCAGATTACAGAAATTATTTTACTTATGATATGACAATCAGAAGTCATATAGGTGATGAAGAATCTGAAATGGATTTGTCAAAAAAACAAGGCTCTGCCAGTGGGGGAGAAAAACAGACTCCTTACTTCATTGTCCTTGCTGCCAGCCTTATGCAATTCTATCCTAAAGATGTATGTTGTGCTCGTATTGCATTTATCGACGAAGCTTTCTCAGCACTTTCTAAAGAACGAATTGAGCAGATGGTAAAATTTTTAGAAGATAATAATTTTCAGGTTTTCTATGCAGCACCACCAGAGAAAATAAACAGTATCGGTCAGCATATTGAGAATACAGTATCTCTTTATACACAGGGAAAGTATACAAAACCGGTTGAAGGTTCGTGGTATTCTGGGAGTGCAATCAAAGAATGATTTATTCAAATATTCAAAAACAAATATTACAGAAGCTTCTCACAAAAT
>JAHAZJ010000157.1 GCA_018385315.1 Treponema sp.
TTCCCTGAGGAAGTGTATATGAGTGTTCAAATGGTGTTCTTTCGCTTAAGCCATTACAAAATAATGCAGTCTCATGGGAAAAAATTATGTTGTCAGAAAATAAACTGAGAATGTAGAGTTCATCTGGAATTGTATCAGGTAAGGTATAAATTCCTTTTGCAATGCGATTAAGTCTACCATCTTCTGCCATTAGTGAAAGTAGGGCTCTGGAAATATTTTTTTCACCGGCAGCTTCGACAGTTATTATTTTATTGTGAGAATCAGAAATCTGTTGTAAATCGCTCATTAGATTATTTTTGACAATCATTACATAATTATATATAAAATTGTAGTAATTGTCAAAATTAAAGGCTCCTGTCATTTATATTTTATGATTTGCCGACCAATTTCAAAATCGGAAATATGTAAAATTTTGCCTGATGTAAGTCCTACAACAGTAGAAGCTGTGCTTGGAAAAATGGTGAAGAATGGAATTATCACAACCGTTGGTTCTGGTCGAGGAACAAAATACATAAGAAAATAATCATTTTTCCACAACAATCAGTGGGATTTTCATTTCTTGAGAAGTTAAACCTGCGTGGTGGCTTTTGAACTGTGGAAATTTTTTGTTCCAGAACATTGTTTTTGTTCCAATGGCTGGGGCAAGAAAATCGCCAATTCCTGTTAGATTTTTGTTTGGTACGCCTGGTCCAAAAAGTTTGTTTTGAAAAACTTCTTCTTTGGAAAAAATCAAATAATCAGAGCCAAAGAGTTTCAAAAATCTTTCTTTAAAAACGGGAATAAATTCGTCTTTTACATAAAAACTAATTCCTCGTTGTTCAATACTTACGGGACGAACTAGCATTTTTGCAAAATCAGGATAATTTTCTTCAAAATAATCCATTTGAATGTCGATGTGACCGTGGTCGGCAGTTATAAAAACGACAGTATCTGTTAAATCTGCACAAAGTGATTCAATTTTTTTGTTTAATTCTTCTATTATATTGTGAACATTTTGTGAGTCGCTACCTTCCGCGTGTAAAAATCCGTCTGGTTGTTCCCAATATGCGTATGTAAAAGTTCTTTGATTTTTGTTGCATCGATTTTTTATTTCATTTATCCAACAATCTAAATCAAAAGGTTTTTCTATTATCCAAGGAAAAAGGATTTTTGCATCGGCATTTTGAGTTTTATTTATGATTTGTTCAAGATTTTTATATGGAAGATATTTGTGTGCAATGTTGTATTCTGCCGCTGGTGTTGTTGTTCCTGCCAAAGTGTTTTTAAAACAAGTTACAATTTTATCTTCCTGTTCAAAGTAAACATCCCAGCCAAGCCATCCGTGTTCAATTGGAGAAAGTCCAGACATCATTGTAGTTGTAGAAACTGTTGTTGTTGGCGGAAAAACTGAAGAATATTCACATAAAAAATGTTTTCGCAAAAAATCATTTGGTTTTAGATGTTTTTTAAGAATGTTGATTCCAAGTCCATCTAGCAAAATAACAACAACGTTTTTGTAATTTTTTTCTAAAATTTTATCAACCTGGGGTAGAGTGTTGTGATGAACTTTTGCCCCAAAGTGATTCAAAATTGAACAGGAGAAGTTTAAAATGCTGTTGTTATAATCTGGAAAAATAATTTGATTTTTTAGCATAGGTTGATTTTAGTAATCTTAATTTGATTTGTAAATAGAAAATGATAAAAAGCGTAACAAAACTTTACAAAAACTGTTGAATTTGCTTGACTTTATAAAAGTGAAGTTATAGATTTAACTTATGAAGGAAATCTTAATAAAACTTCGACAAGAAAATCGTTATTCTCAGAGTTTGCTTTCTAAGGTTTTAGGCATTTCTAGACAGGCGTATATGAAATACGAATCTGGTGAAGTGGAACCATCTGTAGAAATTGTTAGAAAATTAAGTAAGATTTATAAAGTTCCTTATGATGTTTTAATAGATAATAAGGTTCAAAAAGAGCCAAAAAAAGTTTTATACGGTTTTCCAGAAGAAAAAAGTTTAAATATCGCGTCGCCATCAGCTTCTTTTGGACCAAGTAATAGTTACAACGGTGGCACAAATTTTGTTGACGGTGGTGTAGATTCTATAGTTCAGTATTTTCAAAATCAATTAAATAGTTTACAGGAGGTTATTATGGAAATGAGAAACAAACTCTCTGCTTTGACAGTAGAAAATACAAAAGATTCTGTTTTTGAAACAGCAAAGTCGTATTCAAAATCAAAAAGTTTCAGCAAAGATGAGTTTTTCAAAAAAGTTGGAAAGTTAAACATCGACAGCACTTTTGTAAATGAACTTAGGGAAAATAGTCTTATATGATTTTATTAGACACAAATGTCATAATTGATTTATTAAACAATGAAGAAGATGCTCGATGGAATTATTTGTCGTGGCATATCTTTCAATAAAAAACAAGTGCAGAATTCTTACAAATGATAAACACTTTTCTATGATGAAAATAATTGATTCAAGATTGCAGTGCGTGTAGAAAAATTTTAAAAATATTAGTTTATTTTTGCTTGGTGAAAAGGATTTCCGTAATTTTTTAAGTAGGAAGGATATTCTTCTTTGTTTTTAATACAGATATATGCAGGAAATGCATTTGTCTTTTTTAGTTTTAATTCAGCTAGTAATTTTTTGTTGTCTAAAACATCTAAAAGATAGAATGTTCCATTTTCAAATAGGAAAATCAGTGGAATTTGCGTTTTTTCATTTTTTTGTTTTTGAAAAGGTTTTGTCTCTACATTTTTGATTGAATTTTCTAAATTTTGCAGTTTTTCTTGTGAAAACAAACGAATTGGAAATTTTACCAAACCGTCTAAAATCCAATGTTCGGGAAAAGAGTTTTCACCCAAGTTTTTGTAAAAGAAAGTTCTAATCCATTCTTCATCAAGGCCTGCTTCGTTGTACAAAATGGCGTTTTCTAAAGTTTGTGAAAAAGGAATTATTGAATCCTTGTTTTCTTTGTTTCCGTAGACAATCTTTTTAATTG
>JAHAZJ010000159.1 GCA_018385315.1 Treponema sp.
GGCCAGTATTTGGTCTTCCACGCATTATTACATGCCAGGAAAATGTTGTAAAAATGCTTAAAACTGTTGATAACGTACATAATGGTATTACATTCTGTACAGGTTCATATGGTACAAACCGCAAAAACAATCTTTGTGAATTTATAAAAGCATGTACAGGTCGCATCCACTTCGCTCATGTTCGTAACCTAAAATTCAACACTGCAATTGATGAACCAATTCAAGATTTCCAGGAATCAGCCCATCTTTCTTCAACAGGTTCTTTTGATATGTTCAAGATTGTAAAAACTTTATACGAAACAGGTTTTGATGGAATCATCCGTCCAGACCACGGCCGCATGATCTGGGGCGAAAAAGCTATGCCAGGTTACGGTTTGTACGACCGGGCTTTAGGTGCATGTTACTTACAGGGACTTTGGGAAGCCTGTGAAAAATCTTTTGACCGAAGTGGTGTAAAAATCTATAGATAGATTTTTACAATTAAGAATTATGAATTATGAATTAAGAATTGGAGCAATGATTGGAAAAAGATAATGTAATTGTTGATAAGAGTAAGGCTTTTGCTTTAAGAATTATAAAGATGTATAAATATCTTTGTGATGAAAAAAAAGAATTTGTGCTTTCTAAACAGGTTTTGAGAAGTGGTACAAGTATTGGTGCTAATATTCGTGAAGGTGTTAGGGGGCAATCTAAAGCTGATTTTTATGCAAAATTACATATATCCTTGAAAGAAGCAGAAGAAACTCAATACTGGTTAGAGTTACTTTATGAAAGCGACTATTTACCAGAAAAAGAATATAAAACTATTTATTCAGATTGTGAAGAATTAATAAAACTTTTGGTCAGTATAGTAAAGACTCAAAAGAAATAATTCTTAATTCTGCATTCTTAATTCTGAATTTTTTTTTACGGAGTATAAAATGAAACTTACAAAAGAAGGAATTAAATCCTCTGAATGGGCTGAAAAGGGCTATTCTCTTCCTAAATTTGATTTTGATAAAGTTCAGAAGGCAACTAAAGAAGCACCTTTCTGGATTCATTTTGGTGCTGGTAACATTTTCCGTGCATTCCAGGCTAACGTGGTTCAGGAGCTTTTGAATAAAGGTGTGCTTGACCGTGGTCTTGTTGTAGCAGAAGGTTATGACTACGAAATTATTGAAAAAATGTATAAGCCTCACGATAATATTGGTGCACTTGTTACATTAAAAGCTTCTGGTTCTGTAGAAAAAACTGTAGTTGCTTCAATTATGGAAAGTTTGACTGCCGACAGTGAAAATGAAGCTGACTGGGCACGTTTGTGCGAAATCTTCCGTAATCCAAGCTTGCAGATGGTTACTTTTACAATCACGGAAAAGGGTTATCTTCTCAAAAATGCTGCCGGTGTTATGATGCCTGGTGTGGAAGAGGATTTTGCAAATGGTCCTGTTCTTCCTAAATCTTATATTGGTAAAGTAGTTACTTTGCTTCATGAACGCTTTGTAAACGGAGAACTCCCACTGGCAGTTGTAAGTATGGATAACTGTTCACACAACGGCGACAAAATCGCAGCTGCTGTTCGTGAATTTGCCGAAGAATGGGAAAACCGTGGCGTTTGTAAACCAGGCTTCCTTTCTTATGTGAATAACGAATCTAAAATCAGCTTCCCTTGGACAATGATAGATAAAATCACACCTCGTCCAGATGCAAAAATAGAAAAGATTCTTGCAGATGACGGAATTGAACAACTGGAACCAGTTATTACTTCTAAAAAAACTTACGTTGCTCCTTTTGTAAATGCAGAAGAAGTTCAGTATCTGGTAATTGAAGATAAATTTCCTAATGGTCGCCCAGAACTTGAAAAGGCAGGCTTGTACTTTACAGACCGTGCAACTGTAGATAAAGTTGAAAAAATGAAGGTTTGTACTTGTTTGAACCCTCTTCACACATTCCTTGCAGTTAGTGGATGTTTGCTTGGCTACACTTTAATTGCTGATGAAATGAAGGATGAAGATTTACTCCGTCTTGTAAAACGTCTTGGTTATGAAGAAGGTCTTCCTGTTGTTGTGGATCCTGGAATCATTAAACCAAAGAACTTTATTGATGAAGTTGTAAATATTCGTATTCCAAACCCTTTTATGCCAGATACACCACAGCGAATTGCCTGCGATACTTCTCAGAAACTTAGCATTCGTTTTGGTGAAACAATAAAAGGTTATCTTGGTCGTTCGGATTTGGATGTGAAAACTTTGGAAGTAATTCCTTTGGTAGAAGCTTTGTGGCTCCGTTATTTAATGGGAATTGATGATGATGGAAAAGCTTTTGAACTTTCTCCAGACCCACTTTTAAGCGAAGTTCAGCCAGTTGTTGCAAATGTAAAACTTGGCGAAAAGTTCGATGTTCATGCTACAGTTGAACCACTTCTGAAACGGAAGGAAATCTTTGGTGTTGATTTGTACGAAGCAGGACTTGGTGAAAAAGTTGAAGCTTACTTTGAAAAATTAACAAGTGGTGTTGGCGCGGTGAGAAAAAGTATTATGCAATGCGGAATTAGGAATTAGGAAGTAGGAATTAGGAGTGAGGAATGAGGAATTAAGGGTGGGGAAAGCCTTCCCCTCGCTGCAGCCGTTTCGGCTTCCGCTACCCCTTCTCCTAGGGGAACGAAACAAGTTTCTTTTCCCCTAAAACCCCTGATTCATCATTATATGGTTAGAATCGTTCCAAAAAAATGGAACACAAAATATAAATCTTTAGGATAAAGAATCTGAATGTAGAAATTAAAATAATTCCGCATTCTGCATTCCGCATTCCTAATTTGCGAGGCTTATATGCTTTCTTTTATGAATGAAGATTTCTTATTACAAACAGACACCGCGAAGCAGTTATATCTCAACTATGCCTCGCAGGAGCCTATTTTTGATTTTCATAATCATCTTTCTCCACAAGAAATCTATGAAAATAAAACATTAGGAAATCTTGCAAATGCATGGTTAGATCATGATCACTACAAATGGCGTGCAATGCGTGCAGCTGGTGTTCCTGAAGAATTGATAACTGGTCACATCCGTTTAGATGGAAGTGTAAA
>JAHAZJ010000120.1 GCA_018385315.1 Treponema sp.
ATTTTCCTTAAAGAACAGATTATCAATATTCTTTGTTAGAGGAAGGTCTTTTCTAAGCTTATCCAGATAATAAGGGATGCCACCAAGAATCATATAAAGTTCAAGAATCTGATGACGGTTCATTTCAATCTGTTTAACCTTCTTCAAAAATTCTTCGGTTTCGCCAAGATTAAATGGAGCAAGATAGATGGAACAGCTTGTTCTGCAAAATATTGAAAAAAGCAAGGATTTCTCAGCGATAAGTCGTTTTTTTTTGATAGTTATCGCTGAGGAATAAGAGGGAATTTTTACACCTTACTGTTTTTGTTATTTTTTATTATGCAACCTGTTCTCTAGTTAGATGCAATAAAATACGTACTTTTTCTTTTAAATCATGACTTTTAAAATCTCTTATAGTATTTATGCTTTCTTCGCTAGGTTTTGCATTGTTTTTTACTAATAACTCTAAAATATATAAAGATTCATCAATATTTTTAGTTTTAATATCATCTTCATAAGCTGTAGAAAATTCCAAAAAAGATATCTTTTCTAATACGCTATCAAGAGGAGTTGTGTACTCTAAATCACCACAGGGATCAAGTCTAACTGATTGATAATTCACATTTGCTCCCTTTTTTATAAGGTATTTGCATAAAAATCGTTTTTCTTTAAATAATATATCATTTTCTGGGGTACGGCGACATGCTAAGATAAGTGGAGATTCAAGTTTTTGTCCATTATCAATTGCTGGAACATAATTTACATCAGCATTCCATTCTTCAATCAAATAATAAGCGAGCTTTACAAGGTCGTTGTCTATTGCTTTCATTAATAGCGTTTCATTGTAAGATAAGGTCTCACTAACATCAAAATGCTTTTCCAACAGAAATTTGATTATTCCAAGATATTTATTATGAATATCATCTTCAGAAGTGTATACATCACCATGACTTGAAAAATCATATTCTGGATTTTTTCGGTAATCATTAAGGTCACTGGAATATTTATAAATTACTCTTGATAACAAATCATCATTTTCATCATATAAATTAAAATTTCCATAATCCCAAAGAAATTCTAACATTTTAACATTATGAACATCACTGACAAATATAGAATAGTCGTCTTCCTCTCCAGAATCTATCAATTCTTTGGCTTTTTCTATATCCCCAAACGCTATTGCATTCCACATATCCATATAATTCCTATCGCCATCATAAGGAATTATTGTATCATAACTCTCAAAATCAGAAGTTATAATAACATCAGTTTCATTTTCATCCATTACCGGGGTAACCTCAGAAATATTTCCAATTTTGGTTCCACACTCTGGACAAAACTTTGGAGTTCCAGTTAGTTTTATTCCACATTCAGGGCAGAATTTTGGTGCATCAACTAATTTTGTTCCGCATTCCTCGCAGAATTTACTTGTGTCTTTATTTTCATGATTGCATTTTAGGCAGATTTTCATTACTTTTCTCCATATGTAAAATTGTATATGATATTTACATCCATTTTATTTCGATATGATTACCTCCAAAACATGTACATAATGCAAAATTGTTTTTTGACAATTCAAACTGATTAAACTTTACTTCGAACTCTGATTGTCCTTCTAATAAGCTTATAATCTTAGGTTCTTCAAAAACCAAGAAAAAAGTTTCTTCAACCTTTTTTACATTAACTTTTGTTTTTTCAGTTTGGAAATTACCAATCTGCACTGTAGCAAGCTCTTTATGATTTTTTTTTATAATATCTAAATAATTTTCTATTTCATTTCCCATAATTCTTTTCCTATATATCTTTACAATGCTTATTCAGAAAAAAAAGACTATATGATTGCATAAATTTCTTCCAGACAATCTTTAAGTGCTGGAATGTTATAAAAAATATTATCTACATCACAATCCATACCTTTTTGTAAACCACCTCCACAGTCATTTGTACCAACAAATGTAATTTTTTTGCCATTTGATTGCAGTCTCCCCATGCGATGGTAAGGAATTTTAAATGAACCTCCAGATGTTTTTTCATACAAAGCAGATGTTGAAAAAACTAAACCTGACTTTCCCTTTCCTATAATAGTAAGATCTATAAATCCAAGAATTTCGGTCTGGCTTACATCTTTTGCAATATAAGAACGGACATTTTGAAATACTTGAGAATATTTTGAATCAGCACATCCTGCAGATCTATACCACATATGCTCTTTTGCAATAGTATCAATATATTTATCTACAATCTTTCTAATTTTTTCCTCAGTAGTTTCATCGTCTTCATACTCATCTTCATCGACATACTCTTCATAGTCATCAGATTCAGAATCATCTTCATTGTATGAATAATCTTCATCTTCAGTATCATAAGACTCTACTATCTCGTCATCTGTTTCATATGAATTATCTTCATATTCAGTAGAATAATCCTCATCATTATTTTCACCTGTAAGAAGGCTAAAACCACATTCAGGACAGAACTTTGGTGTTCCTTCTAGTTTTATTCCACATTCAGGACAAAATTTTGGTGCTTCAACTAATTTTGTTCCACACTCTTCACAAAATTTTCCTGAGTCGCTATTCTCATGACCACAATTTTGACAAATTTTCATTTTTCATGTTCTCCTTATTCTAATAATATATTTATAGTTTTGCCCCGCACTGCGTACAAAACTTTATTTCAGATATAATTTTTTTTCCGCAATTTGAGCATTGCAGATTTTGGGCAATGTATTTATGTGGGGAAGGCAAGACTTTTTGCATGTTCATTTTTATCTGCTCTTTGACTTGTGGAATCAAACGTTCAGATTCTTCTGTCAGTTCTCCGTTTTTTGAAAGAATCGGAGTGTCGAGTACGGCTTTTATTGTTCCTGCGAGTGCGAATGTTGCCGCTACAGTGTGCTTTTGACTTAATGAAAAACTTTGGTAATTTCCCTTGTGTTCTTGTATGGCACTTGCCGTTTGAGTCACGAGAGGAGTAAAGAGGGAATCAAGACGGACAAGCAAATTGTAAAACATATTGCTTCGTCTGCGGATTCCGTCACAGACAAGTCCAGCGTTGTTTAGTTCTTCTGCAGCTCGTTTTGCTTCTGCAAGGTTGGCGTATGCTTTGTCTTTTTGAGATTTTGCTTTTGCTAACATGACAATATTTCCTAAGCCAAAAGCTGCGCCGCCCGCAACAATACTTCCTAACCCACTAAATGAACTGACCCCTAATGTCAATAATCCTCCCCCCATTACAGACAAACTGCCCCCGACTATCAGAGTGGATATTTTGTCTTTCATTTCTTTTAATTCGATAATTGAATTTTGATTTATTCTGAATCTTCCCAGTTCGTTCAAATCAACTGCATTTTGAAGTTCCACATTTTTCAGTTTTTCAACAGTGGTAATAAAATTTGCTATACTTGTTCCTAAGACAAATACTTTTTTGCTCCCCAAGGCAGAAAGAGCTTCCGAGCAAGCACTCTCACGAAAATCAAAATTATGTTTAGCATCAGTAAGGATGCTATTTGCCTGCTCATTTGTGACTTTTGCTTCTAATTTATCTGATTCCACTTTAGCTCCCACTACAGCTGGAATAATAAATAACAATGGTAATGGCATCTGTTTCCCCTTATCCTAACTGCACTAGTGTGGAAATCTGCTTATGTAATGATTTCTGCGTTAGTTCTAGTTCTGTATATATTTTGTTTCTTTTCCCACTTTGCTTTAATGAATCCAAGAATTCTTTTTCTTGCTGAACAGAAAGCAAGGCTTTTGCCGTGTCTTCCATTTCAAGCACATACGATTTACCGAGATTCATATTTTTTGCGAATAGATGTACAAGACGTTGCTCAGCTTTTGAATATAAAGAATCAGAAAATCCTAAATTTATGAGTGTCCAAAGTACCGTTCGGTTGTGAACCGTGTTGCCTTTTTTTGTGTTGTCCTGTGAATACTTTTCAAACTGATGTCGGATAATTGCCTCTCGGTCGTTGTCGCTGTAGGCACTTGCAATAATGCTCATCGTGTTTCTACCCACTTCCTTAATATCTGCATCATCATAGCCCTCGTGCTTCATTATCGAAGAAAACAAATTATGTTCCCGAACCGTCACTCTACCTCCTAGTGCTAAAAATAAGTATATTAAACAAAAATCCTGTTTATTCACATTTTTCTCCTATAATTTGAATGGAGCCAAACTACCCATAAATGAATCAAACTCATTGAAGTTCTTAAAATGAACTTTGCCATTTACTTTTTTTGTGATTTCATTCGCTCCGCTGATAAAGCCGTCAATGTCGTTTAATTTAATAGCTTTGTACATCTGATCAAAAGCATTATTGAATGTGGCAGAGTAATTAAAAAGATAACGATTTATGAGACTATTCATTTCTTTGCGATATTGTCGCATAAGTGAAATTACTTCGGCAGATTCTTTTTCTATACGAATTCGCTCATCGTGTGTAAGTTTTGCTTCTTTGAGCGTACCGAGAATTTCTTTGTAAAATGCTGTAGTGAGCGTATAGCCAACCATTGAGCCGATTATCCCACCAACAACAGGAATCGGGATAAGTTCCTGCCCAGCAATAGCAAAAATAACCGAACTCACTTGACCAGTGCCTTTTTCTCCAAGTTCTTCAAGACATTCTAGTCCAGAGATTTCATTACACATAAATTTTTTAAGAGTTTTCCCCGTTTCTACGGTTGTGGTAACAATCGTTGCTGCAATATTTGTCTTAGATAAATCCCGCAACACTTCATTCTTAGCATTTTGCATTGCACCTTTGATTGCACTACCTGTAAATCCTGTAGCAAAACTAAGGGCACCCGCTTTTACTGTGTCACAACCAACAGAAAATGCAGCTTCATCAACAGTCTTTTCTCCTTTTACAAGTGAAACGCAATTTTTAATAAGCGAAATTCCGCCCACAATTCCAGCGCCCCAAGCCGCTTGTACTCCACCTGCTTTAAGAGAGATTTTTCCTATATCCTTTGCTGTTGATAGTACAGGGTGCAAACGGGCTTCCATTGCCTCTGCATTTGTAATTTTACTGTTTTTAAGACTAGCTCTTATTTTTTCATATTTTGCTATTTTTTCTTCAATTTTTTTAGCAACTTCTAGATTTCCATTTGCCTTAACTTTTTCTAACTGTTTATGATAATTTTCGAGAGATTTGTCTATTTCTGTAAAAACACTTACTTGCTTTCCATCAATCTCTACACCTTCATAATAATCTTTTGGAATTGTAATTTTTGCATTTGCATCAAAATATTTTTGAAATTTCTTAGAAGCAAGCTTATTCACCAGTTCTTTCGGATTATTACCGATAAATTTCATTTGCTCTTCAGAAATAACAATACCATTTTCATCTGTAACTATATGGTCAACTAATTCATTATAACTCCCACTACCTTTAATATCTGTGTTATGAATACGCTCAGCACTTTTACTTATTATATTTCTCGCATTTTCACGTGCAGCATATTTATTTTCAGCAGAAAAACCTGCCTGTTGTTTAAGATTTTGTTTTATATATTCAGGATTTAATTTTGATTCAGAAATTTGCTTTAGACCTTTCTTAAGTTGTTCTCCACTTTCATTATCAATTCCCGAATAAGCTACAAAATGCTCTTTAATAGCAGAGCCATATCGCTGCACAGTTTCTGTAGAAGAGCCTTCAATAATGACATTCTTATATGTGCTTATTTTTTCATCTGAATTATTAATTAAGGAACTTCCACACTGAGTACAGAAATTACAATTATCAAAGTTTTTACAGCCACAATTCTTACAAATTTTCATAACTCATATTCTCCTTCTTTTACAATTCTAATCTGAGACCCACGACATCTACTGTCATGAGGTCACGATTCTCTATTATCTATACATCATTTCTGTACGTTGTAATTCTTCTTTCACCTCTTCCACCAGTTCCATTGGTCCCAGAACCTTTACCGTATGCCCCTGTCCTAAAATAAAGCGCAGAAGTTCCTTCTTTTGGGTGGTCTTAAACTTCAGGTAAACGCTTCCGTCTTCTCGTTCTTCAAGTGTCTGGTCTGAGTGCCAGATTCGGTTTGTGGCGTAGGTTGCAATTTCTTTATCAAACAGAAGCTCTACTTCAAGAGGAATTTTATCACTAAGCCAGACACCCATTTCCGAATCGAAGTAATCTGAAGTTTTAAAATCTTTTGGTATGCTGAATTTCTCTGTAGTCATTACGGCGTTTTTCATTCTGCCAAAAGAAAAAATACGGACATCTTCCTTATCATGACATTTACCGATTACATACCAGTTACCTCTTTGGCAAACGGCGTGATATGGATCTATTGTACGTTCCATAAAAGATGGTTTTTGAAGAGGCCTATAATCAAATGAAATGGAGACCCCTTTTTTTATAGCGTCAAAGATTGTTGTGAAAAGCTCTGGTTTTATATTTTCGATTCTGTCAGGGATAAAAGTTATTCGGGGATTTAAAAAAGATGTATCTACAGTTATACGATCTGGCAAACAATTTGTAATTTTTTGAAACACTGAGCGAAGTTGATTTTCTAATGGTGTATTACGATATTGTTCTAAAAGGGGATTTAATATAGCGACAGAAAGCGCTTCTCCCTCGGTAAGAGGAATGCTTTTAATAAAAAAATTCTTTTCAGTATAATGATAACCTCGACTATCACTTTCGATGGGAGCGTTGAGAGTATCACGCATGTATTCTATATCTCTCTGAATTGTTCGCGAGCTATAGCTTCCATCTTCAATGGATTTAGCAATTTCTTTTGCTGTGTACCATCTTCCCGATTGCAACAATTCATCAATTTTTACTATACGCCAGTTATTAATCTTTATCTGCCGTTCCATGTTTTTTTTTATTCCGTATACGCTTTTTAGTGTTAGTCAAAACTTGTTATGACAAAATATGTCTTATCATACACCTGAAAATGTCATTTGGCAACATTATTAAATCTATTATGTTGTGAATTACTATTCAGAATATTACGTTATCGTTGAAAAATATATGTATGACTTCAGATGATATTCAAACTAGACTTGGAGAGAATGTAAAACGCATTCGTAAGGAACAAAAATTGACTCAATTTCAGCTTGCTGAAAAAGCTGATCTTTCTGAAGAAACTGTAAAGAATATAGAGCTTTCAAGGTGTTGGACAAGTGATAAGAATCTTGCAAAACTCACAAATGCTTTGCAAGTGGACATCCATTGTCTTTTTTTACCAGTTTGTACTTCATTTGATAAAGATTCAGAAGATTCTACGGTAATTAAAAAGGCTATAGCAGAAAATTTGAAGAATTATGTTAATTCCGTTCTGGATGATCTCACTTCTAAAAAATAAAATGACAATGCCATG
>JAHAZJ010000121.1 GCA_018385315.1 Treponema sp.
TATTAACCCAAATCTCCGAACTAAACGCCTCATTTTTCAACATTTCGGATGATGCAGGCAAAAAGGAAGCCCACTGGGGACGGGATAAAAATGTTCGTGATGTTTTGATTCACCTGTATGAGTGGCATCAGCTTTTGATTAAGTTTGTTGAACACAATACGACGGTGCTTTATTTTGCCCTATCACAAGCCATATAAAAGGTTATCCTTTTGAAATTGTATTGGAAAATCATTCTATCAACGGCTGTATTTTGAGTGACCAGATAAAAAATCTTGATTATAGACAAATAAACTGTGATTTTATAGAAAAAGCGACTGAAGAAGAAATTGATTCTGTTGTAGATAATATTAAACTGTTAATAGAATAGTCGCCTAACAAGAAATTCACAAAACCCTCGCAGAAGATTCAAAAAAAGAAGGCGTAAGTATGAATCAATATTGCGTGTATCTTCTTGCTAAAAATTCTGAAAAAGAACATGTTGCTTTAGCAAAAAAGCAAGCTGTAATCTTATAACACATATAAGACCCCAGCTTGCAATAAGAGTCATCCCCAGTAAAACTATTCTACTTTAATGTATTCAACAACAGTCTTCTTGCCATCCTTATTGACTTTGTTTACAGGTTCCAGAACAATTTCGCAGCCCTGTGAAAAATCAAAGGCTTTTGCATTTTTATTCCATTCAGATGCCTTCCAGCTGCCATTGCTTTCCTGTTTTTTATCTTTTAGATTGATGCGGAAAATATGAGTACCATCATCCAGCCAGCTGGATTCATTTTTGTTTGCATATTCGCGGATTCTTAAACGTAATGGAACATCTGTAGAAGTTACTTTAATTTCAAGAATATCGCCGTCCAGTTTTTCAAGCTTCCAGCCACAACTATAGTACTTATTTTTTTCATTAAGCCAGTTGATTGCAAAGTTTTCGTCCAGCCATGCACGATCTTTCTTTGAACCAAGTTTTGCACCGTTCAAAACAAGACTTTCTGGCTGCTTTACCTCATCTCCAGCTTTCACTAAAGTCACAGATTTAATTATTGATTTTTCGCCTTTTTTCTTAAGGTTGTTATACCGAATCCAAATCTGGTCTATTTTTTTAGATGAATCCCAGCTTTCTTTATTGCCCCATTCAAAATCACACTCTGAACCATCAATATTTGCTTCAAGTACCGTTGGTGAAACTGCATTAAACTGTTTTCCACAATCATTTTGTTCCTGATATAAAGATAATGTAAGTGGCAATGCAGATGTTCCTTCTTCAACTACAATACGGATTTTTGTATATTCTGAAAAATCAATACCTTTTACATTCCATCCCGTGTGAGGATATTTTTCTTTTCCATCTCCCCAATCAATAACGCCGCCATCATAAACATTAGAAGCCCGGCTAATAGTACCAAAAGCAACTCCTTCAATCATAAGGTTTTCATTTATAACGCGTTTTCCTTTCAAAAGCTTAATGCTTTTTACTACAGTTTTATAATCTTTTGGTAATGGTTTATTGTTATCCACCCAGGTCTGTAAGAAAATCTGTAAACCTTTTGATTTATCGAATGGACCAGCATTATCCCCAAGCCAAGATGCCCCTTCACCACTTAAATCTACTTCATAAACATTTGGCTCAATCTGATTATCATAACCGTGCCAGTTATTATGATTTGCATCACAGATTCTGAGTCCTAAACGTGGTGCGTTATTACTTTCAATTTCAATACGAACTCTGTCATATTTAGAAAGGTCAATACCGGCAAAATTCCATCCGGCATCTCCACCTGTAGCCCCTTTTTGCCAGGTAATTTCATTTCCAATAACTTTCGCTGACCAAAGCTGACTTCCAAAAGGTACTCCAAGAATTTTTAATTCATCTGCATCCGGGTAATCTTCCTTTGAAAGAAGTTCAATACTTTTTATAGCAGTTTTAGAATATTTGTTTTTTGCTTCAACCAGAAAGTACAGTTCATAGCCTTTCGCAGGGTCAGGATTTTTCATCTCCCCATACCATTTGCCAGTACCATTAAACATCACGTACATTACATTACCATCCTCCGTTGGAAAGGTCCAATCACCAACAGCAGCAGGATTTTTAACGACAAATCTTATATCCTGTTTTTCTTTTGATGTAAATTCAATTTTAATTCCAGCATACTGGCTCATATCTGTACCGCGAAGATCCCACCCATAATGAAGCCAGTCTCCTCCAGTGTCGTATTTCCAGATAATTTCACCTTTATCGTTTAGTGAAGCATATCTTTGTGTCCATTCCAGACTTCCAAGCTCCACCCCTTCAATGGCAAACTTCTTTTTAGGATCCAGCTTTATATTATTGATTTTTCCTTTTTTTGGTGCTGCAAAAGTCAGCCCACAAACTGATAAAAACATAATTGTTACAAATAGTTTTTTCATTTAAAAATCTCCTTTATTAAGATGAATTTATATTAATAAAGGAATAATATTTTGTAGTGAGAGAGATTTAATCAAAATTTGATGAATTTTTTCACCATGTTAATGGGTCATTTTTTAATGAGTTCAATTTTTTTAATTATTGTTTTTTTATCTTTTCGAATAGGTTTATCGCTGGAAAATCTCAGGAATAAAAGAAGGCCTTCTTGTGTGTTGTAGGGTGTAAAATCGTTCCATTTCCAGATGGCTCCTTCTCCAGAAAAATATGCTTCAATTGAATAAGGATCTTCACTGTGGAAGACGGCCCAGTTCTGCCAGTTTTTATCTGTAAGTGTAAGTTCAAGATTTAAATCATTCCTTTCAAATTCTATCCTGACCCCTTTGTATTTTGATAAATCAAGGCCAACAAGATTCCATCCGCATTTTAATTCAGTATTATCTTTCTGCCAGATAATTGTGTTATCTTCAACATAGGAATTGTCTTCTATTGCTCCAATTGCCCGGTTAAAAATGCCAAGTTTTCCACCATCAAAGCCTTTTTCTCCTTTTTTCAAAAAACGGATGCTTTTTATAACAGTTGAAGTTTCTGTGGTTCTGATTTCTTCATCCTGTTTTTGAAGCATAACCATCATTCCGTCTTTTAAATCAAAAGGTTTAGCATCTGTATCTACCCAGCGGGCTCCCTCACCTGAAAGAGGAACTTCGTATAAGGTAGGAGAAATTCGGCCATAACAGTGCCAGTTTTTCCATTTCCCATCACAAAGAATAAGATTTAAATTTTTATCACTTTTTTCAATTTCCACCTGAACCCTGTCATAGTCCGAAAGATCTATTCCTGTAAAATCCCAGCCGGAGGAAGAATCGTTATAGCCCCGTTTCCAGAAAATCTTGTTTCCTTCAATAAAGGCCCATAAATTCGTTGTTCCGGGCATAACTCCAAATGGTGAAAGTGTTTTCATATCATCTGAGTTTCTTTTTTTTAGAAGTTCAACCGATTTTATTTTAGTTATCAGATTTTTTTTTGTACCTGGAGCTGTGAAGAAAATTCTAAATCCATATTTGGGATCCATTTCATCAACAGAGCCCCATACAGCATTTTTATTTCTTCCATCAAAATAAAGAACGAATACACCTGGAACTGTTTCTGGAAAAATCCAGTGACCATTAGAGTAGCCGTTATCAAGTTTTACAGAATCGATGGGGATTTCAGGGCTATTATCATCAATAACAATTTTTACACCATCGTAATCTGAAAGATCTATATCCCGCAGGTCCCATCCAAAATCATCCCATTGCCGATGACTTTGAGTCCAGACTATTTCTCCTTTGTTGTTGACTGATGTCCCTTCCGTTAAATCGTATGATCCAAGTTCCTGCCCAAGAATTGCCCATTTGTTACTGGCAGACTGAGCAGTAAGGAAGTTACTGAAAAAAAGAAAAAATAGAAAACTGATAGTGATGGAATTTTTTTTCACAGTATTATGATTATAACTTAAATTAAAAAAAATGTAATTATAATTTACTAATAGTTTTTTGATGTTTTTTTTCAATGAAAATTAATGAAATTTTCTGTGGCTAAAAATCCGTCTTATGATATTTGATAAAATATGATAAAATGTTTGATATGAAGAAAAATTTTCAGCTTATATTTATTAGTCTATCAGTCTTTTTTTTACTTTCCTGTTCCAGAACATTTAATTCTATTAATATGAATAATCAGAAAACTGATTTAGGAACAAGCAGTTCAAAATTTCTGGACCAGACTTATATAAGCGAAAGTCTAGATTTTGCCCTTTATAATGCATGGCTTAATTTAGATTCTGCACTTTCCCTAAGAAATACAAGTGATTCAGAAGAAAAATATAATTCAAATCAGATTCAGGAAAAAATTGCCACAGCTCAGAATATTTTTTTGCAGAAACTGGAGAAAGAAAAAAATCTAAAAACTTACAGAATTGCAAACAATATTTATGGAATTAAAAATCAAATACAGGATATGGAGGAGGCATGTAAAAGACAGGATGCAAAAGAACTTTCACGTCTTGTAACTGCCTTTTATATTACCAAAGGTCTTTTGTACCAGAAAAGTGGAACAGTATTTGTACAGCTTATACTTTCTATGAGTATTCTGCTTTTGCTGGTTATCATCCTCCTTCTGTTTTATCAGCTTACATATGCACGTAGAATTGAAATTGAAAAAATCTTAAAAGCTACAAATAAGGGACAGGAAGAAGAAAGGCGACGTCTCGCTCTTGAACTGCATGATTCAGTTGCCCAGCAAATGAGATATGTTTCACTTCTTGCTGAAAAAATTGAAGATAAAGAACTTGCTCAGGAAATCAAAATGAATCAGGGGGAATGTATAGAAAATATCCGCAACTCCTGTTATACGCTTTCTTCAATCAATATGGATAAGGGTTCTTTTACTGCCGCCTTAAAAAATGAAATAGATAATTTTCAGAGAGGAACCCGCATAAAAACGTCCCTTGTAATTATTCCGGATACAGATTTTGACATGCTTCCTCAGCTGGCCTTTCATCACCTTTTCAGGATTATTATGGAACTGCTATCAAATATCGAAAAACACAGCGGGGCGGAGGAAGTTACTATTTTACTCAGAAATCCATCTGCCAATGATAATATTCACCGTGGTCTGATGATTTATGTAACTGATGATGGTCATGGATTGGATTTAAAAACTTTAGAAATGATGAATTCCAGAAAACTTACCAGCATAAAAAATCTCCACTTTGGATTGCAGAATATCAAACTGCGGCTAAACGAAATTGGCGGCAG
>JAHAZJ010000171.1 GCA_018385315.1 Treponema sp.
CCAGCAGCTTCCTGAGATTTGTAGAATGCCAGAGGGAAAGTTTCAGCAAGTCCCAAAACTTCACCAGTCGAACGCATTTCAGGTCCCAAAATCGGGTCAACTCCAGGGAATCGGCTCCAAGGCAAAACAGCTTCTTTTGCTCCATAATATGGAATCACCTTGTCTTTAAGCTCAAGACTTTCAATAGTTTCACCAAGCATAAGACGTGTTGCAAGGCGTGCCATCTGAGTGTCGCACACTTTTGACACAAGAGGAACAGTTCTTGAAGCACGAGGGTTAGCTTCAATTACATAAACTTTGCCGTCTTCAATGGCGTACTGCATATTCATCAAACCGCAAACCTTCAAAGCCGAAGCAATCTTCTTTGTATATTCTTTGATTGTTTCAAGATTTTCGGCAGGAATTGAAACTGGAGGAATTACACATGCCGAATCCCCCGAGTGAACGCCTGCAAGTTCCACATGTTCCATAACAGACGGAATGTAAACATTAGTTCCATCAGCCAAAGCATCAGATTCACACTCAAGCGCATTTTTCAAGAATCGGTCAATCAAAAGAGGACGGTCAGGAGTAACGCCAACAGCCTTTGCAACATATTCCTTCAAAGTATTTTCATCATAAATAACTTCCATACCGCGTCCGCCCAAAACAAACGAAGGACGAATACGTCGCTACGCTCCGTTTGCATGAGATGAAATTATTTAACACGCCGCTCACGCGGCTGGCGCATCATGATAGGATAGCCGATTTTGTCAGCAAGAGCCTTAGCTTCATCAAAATTAACAGCCATTCCACTTTCAGGCATAGGAATTTCAAGTTTTTCCACCATATGGCGGAAAATGTCACGGTCTTCAGCAGCATCGATAGAATCAATAGAAGTACCAAGAACATTCACACCGTTTTCCTGAAGTTCTCGTGCAATGTTAAGCGGAGTCTGACCGCCAAACTGAACGATAACGCCCATCGGCTTTTCTTTTTCATAAATCTGCAACACATCTTCAGTCGTAACAGGTTCAAAATAAAGTTTGTCAGAAGTATCATAGTCAGTAGAAACAGTTTCAGGGTTACAGTTTACGATGATAGTTTCGTATCCCAATTCCTTAAGCTGCATAGCCGCATGACAACAGCAGTAGTCAAATTCAATACCCTGACCAATTCTGTTTTTTATTGAGGAGGGGAAAGCCTTCCCCTCGCTCCAACCGCCTTCGGCGTTTTCCGCTACCCTTTCTCCTAGGGCTCCGCCCTAAAACCTGGAAGTTAAATTGCTATCACAATTTGCTATTTATTCTGATAATTTAAATTTTCTATTATTTTTAAATACTCTATTGGATTCCAGTTTTTTGTTCTTTCTGCTTTTTCCATCTTTCTTTCCAAGTTTTATGTAAACTTAATATGGCTTTTCGTTCTTGTCTTGAAAATATATCTTCATATTTGGTTAGAAAATCAAATCCGGAAATGACTAGAACATTTATGTTGGTTGACGTGTTTATTTTTTTGTCTGCTAATTCTTTTGCTCCATTATCATTTGATAAAAAAATAGGAATTCCAAGGAAAAAAGAAGTTATTAAACTATGTATTTCTCCTAAATTAACACCTGCTTTTCTACTTGTAAATACATCCCCAGAGAACTCTTTCTCTGTAATTTTTGGATTTATTTTATTATTTAGACAATCGGTTTCATATAAAAATTTATAATATTCATGAAACAAAGTTTTATAATAAAGTTTGTCGTCATCATCTTTAATTATTTCATTGTAATCAATTACGCGAATTTCGTGATTCTTAATTTTTTCTTTAATATAATTGTTCGATAATAATTCTGATTCTACAATATATTTATGAATGCAAGGTTTCTTTCCAATTTGATTGATTATTTTTCTATACAATTCATCTACATCAATTTTTGTATCTTGAGTGTTTAAATCAGAAAACATATTACAAAAATCACTATCAAGAAGAATCTCATCAGAGTACATCAACATCCTCTTGTATATTTATTGAAAGATCTTTTTTAGTTGAAGATGTTAATGGCTTAAAATTGAATAATTTTCTTAAATAATCAATTTTTTCTTTTGGAAATACTTGTTTCTTTTCTATTACTGAAAGCATCTCGGGTAAGTTTCCAAAAGATTTCCTGTTATTTGCTGTAGAAAGTTTTTCATATTTTCCTTCTTCTATACATTTCTGGATTAATTTAGGATAATCATTTCCTTCAATTTCAAGCAAATGATTAACACTTTCTTCTGAAATACACTTGCATTCATATAATCGTCTCACAATTGTTTTATAGGGAACAAAAAAGAAATCCATTAAATATGCAATAATTCTGGACATATCAAGTTCTGTTAAATAGAAGTTATTATCTTTTTGTTGAATTTCATTTTCTTTTATTAAAATCCTTACTCGATTCATAAAAGTTGTTTTTAATATATTTGCAGGAATTAATAAAATAGCAGCAAATCGGTTAACGTAATATTCTGAATATTTATTGTTATAATTTTTACAGTTTTTACGTAAATAATCTTCTAATTTTAATAAATGACCTAATTCATGTGCAGCTGTAAAAATTTGTTTCTCAACATATTTTGAAGTATTAATATATACAAAGTTTTCCATATCATCATTTACTGGTAGTGAGATATGAAAACCATCATTTTCTTCATTTTTAAGAGGGAAATAAATAACAGTACTTTTATTCTCTAATAAAGAAAATACAGACTCTTTTGGAACCTGATTAAATCCTAATGGAGCCGAGTTATCAGATCTTAGATTCTCAATAAATTCTTCGATTTTATTATTTATTTCGATAGGTACATTATTAAGATTCTTCATAACAGAAATAAACTAGAGGGCTTCTTTTATATCAATGAAAGAATCTATAATATCTAGAATCTTATCACAATTCTCAGGATTTGAAAATGAAGTTCTACAACTCAGCTTTCTTTGATATGAATCAGTATTTGATGTCATAAGTAAATCTTTAAATGGACATTTTAATGTTTCAGAAACTATGCGTAATGAAGTTGGAGAAAGAGTTAATCTTCCTGCACAAATTCGTTTTAAATCATATTCAGAAATATTTAATTTTGTTTTGAGTGGTTCGCGTAGTTCTTTGTTATCATCAAGTAAACAATCAATTGTATACCCAATAGATCTAATTTTATTCATTTAAATTACCTTAATAAGTGTGCTAAAATATAATTATATAGTTAATTACATTTCCATCATTCTTATCGGTGAAATCTGTTAATAGGTTTAAATATTATATCAGATATTAAAATTATGTCAATTTGCAGGTTATTTTTTTATCAAACTTTTTGATATTTTATCTATCAATCAAAAATCCCTTTTGTTCTTTTCATCATAGCTTCGACAGTAAGTTTCCAATTATTGACAAACCAATCTGGCGAAACAGGAATAGCATGTGATCCCTGCGATAAAACCCATTCCATTACCCTTAGAATTTGAGTTGAAGAAAATTCTACTCGCGTTTTTTCTTCTTCTTCAAAATCTGTAACTTTCTGATTTTCTGCTAAAATGCGTTCTTTGACGATTTCTCTGGCATCATTATACAAATCAATTACAAAATCTACGGATTTCTCTGTCAGAAAAGCGCCAAATTTTCCGCCTCCGCAACGAGAAGAAAAATCATAATTTTCTGGCAAGTTAAAGTGTTCCGAAGAAACTTCAAGATTTTTAATTTTACCCAAAGAAAAAATACGCTCTGCCTTTCGTTCAAAAGAATATCCGAAAAGGAAACAGGAACCATCATCAAACAGGAATTGATAAGGAGCAACTTTTCGGCGAGAAGTTACTGTATTCCAGCAGCCGTAATAATCAAACTCGACAATATAGTTATTACGAACTGCTTCAAGAAGCTTTTTCCAGACTTTATCATCAATATTTACTTTTGGAACAGGAGCAATTGCAATTCGTTTCAAAAGCGAACTTTTTTCGACCCCTTGAGTATCAATTATAAAATTGATTACATCGGAAATTGAATTGTAAATTGGACTTCCTTCAAAACTTGAAAGAAGAGTTTTTGCAGCGGACAGATAAAAGACATCTTCTGTAGAAATACTGTTCAGAGCAAAATCCCATTTTTCATCAAAATAGTGATAACCACCTTTTTCCCTGTCAAACTCCAGTGGTGCATGAAAATATGTCCGGAGTAAATCAATATCACGGTAAATTGTCGCTTCACCGACTTTACTATAACCTGTCTGCTCGCAATAAAGTTTTTGTAATTTTGGAACATCAGGGAACATTCCAGCTTTTATTGCATTGTGAATGATGATGAGGCGTTCAAGCATTTTTTTGTTAAGAGTATGTTCTGGTGTGTTCTTTTCCTGTTTCATAGAAATATTATAACATAACTTACTATCATACGGTGATAGTATGAAAATGATTTTTTAAATCTCTTTTTTGAAATCTATGTTATAATGTGGTTAGAGGTTAATTTTGAATATCTATGAAAATGTTGCTACACAAGCTTTAACCAGTTTTTTCTATCATGAAGCTTTATGGAAAAAAGAAATACTTTTTAATTTTCTTTTACAACCTTTTAATTTAAAGGTAACTGATATAAAAGATGTAATAACCCAAGACAATTTAAAAGATACTATACCTGATTTCACTATAATAACAAGTGATGGTACACGTATTTGTTATGAGGTTAAAATAAATGACGCAGATTTAACTTCTTCTGAAAGAAAAAGCAATACACGAGATGCTTATTTAATCTGCCGCAAATATTCACACATTGAAGAAATTCCAATTAATAAAGATAAAATTCTTTTCTGGGATGATTTATTTGAGTTAATAGATAAAATTGGAGCCACTAAAGAATTTGCTAGATTTGATTTAGTTCGAGAATATATAAAAATCCCTTTTTATTCATTACTTTTAACACCACATGAGGTAGCTATGTTTTATTCACCAGATACAATTTTTGCTGTTTATAGTTTGTCAGAAAAACTATTAGAATTATGTGAATCTTTCTTGGATAAATATTCAGACTATTACACATATGAGAAACGTACAGATAAAATGACAAAAGGCTCAGAAAATAATCAATGGGGTATTGGATATTATTTTTCTGAAACTAAAAATAAAAAAAGAAATTTTTTTATTGGTTTATCACCATATGTAAAGAACAAAGAGTATTATTATTCTCTTGCCTTACAAATAGAAGAAACTATGCAGACAAACAATTGGTATGTTGAAGATGAATATGCTTTTTTCCCATTAGATAAAGAAATCCTCGCAAAATGTAAAACAGATGAAGAATTACAAGAAACTTTTAACAAAAATGTTTTAGACACGATTAAAACTATAAAATAAAATTTGTTTAATTCTGATTTATTTTTTCTCCACTATCGAGAAATGATAGTAGCGTGTGCTATAAGTGAAGTAACAATTAAACATTGCTGCTAAAAAAGTAGCACAGGAGGAATTATGAAAAAACTTATTTCTTTATTGGCTGTGTTGGTTATTGCAACAGCCGTTTTTGCACAGTCTTTTAAGCTCAAGACCGCTGACAATACACCATGCACTATTACCCTTGATGGCGAATTCATTGTCATTGAAGAAGCTTTATATGGTGGCTACATCACTCGTATTACGATTCCAAAATCGAAATTTACTTCCATAAACATAAAAATTGCTTCCGAAGAAGGCGGTAAATCTGTAATTAATAACAAGCCATACATGGAAAGTGGTGATTATATTTACATACTTGAAGATCAAAAAAACAAATCAATTACTGGTTTTATTTCTGGACGTGCATATTATCAGCAGAATCCAGTTATGGGAATCTGGCTTTACAAAAAAGATATTGAAACAATAGCCAAGAAACTAAAACTGTAGTTTTATAAAACCAGGACACATAAAATATTCTGTGTCTTGGTTTTTTCTATATGAGGGGAAATTATGAAGAATGAAAACTATATAAAGGTAATCGGAGATAATTTATTTACATCATAATTGGAACTTGAAAAAAATCGCAAGAACAAAATTAAAGACTATGATGCAGCAATTTATTGTCTGATTGCTAAAATGAAGTTTTTAATAGAGAAAATAATTATGTTGCGGCAAAAAATAAAATGATGGACGCTATTTGATTGGGAAAGGGTAAAAATATAAAAATTCTTTCGTGAAATGAGAGTCTAAAAGCATTTCGTTTTGCAGAGACAAAAATTTTTATGGGAAATGAAGTAATAAAGATAACAATTATAAAGCTGGAACATGGCGACCATTTTCCGAATTAGGATTCTTATTACAATGAATATTTGTTAACGAAGCAATTGAAGAATTTATAGCTCCGCAATACTTACAAACATACGTTTTTTTTATGCTTCCTTGATAAAGACTATGATAACCTGCATAATGCCCATTTGGATGGTTTTTACATTGCAGACGTGTTAATGATGCAATTAAAGTATTTGAAGCTCCACAATATTCACAATAATATATTTTTTGATTATTAGAAGAACCTGAACTACCTGATGAACCAGATGAATGAGAAGAAACTGTGTTACTAAAATTTGCTAATGACTGCTTAGCACCTGTTGCAAAAAGAGCCATTACAATAAATGCTCCGCAACCTGCACACAAAATAGTTGTTCCACAAACAACTTTTCCGATTTTGCTGATAAACCAGGTATAAGGGTTTTTTGTTAATGGTAAACATAAAGCCATTCGGATTTTTCTTTTTTTATCAATAGTAGCGATAATAGCAATAATGCCAATAAGGAAAAAAAAGCTACTAACTGATAAAACAATGTACATCAATAAATCATTGTTCTGTGCAAATAAAGAACCAACACAGGCAATTGCTGTTCCAATGACAGTAAAAAGCCAAGGAAGTTCTACAATTTTAAACCATGTTGATGCATCAATATTTTCATATAATTCAATTTCTTTTTCGATGTCAGTATTGTGAACAATCTTGTACTCAGTTATTTTATCTTTGAATAAAACACCGTCTTTATCTGGATAAAAACCTGTAAAGAGACGAATTGTATCTATAAGCCACCAGATACCAGAACCACCAAGTGTAATTAGCTGAAGAAAACCAGTTCCCCATTGTCCGAGTATAAAGCGATGGATGCCAAATAGGCCAAAGAAAAGACAAATGAACGCTAGATGGATTTTTCGAACAACAGGAGATTTTTCAACATGATTTTTTGACTGTCGTCTATTCTTAATATTATAAAGCATGAAAACTACAGTTATTTGTTCAGAAAGCCATTTGGAAAGTTTAGAAGTTTGTGAGTTGTCATCATTAGAAAGAAACTTCTGATCTACCTTAAATTTTTCTTGGATTTTATTTCCATTAGAATCTTCATCAAGATTCAGTTTTATAATAATTTCATCAGCTTCAGATTTTAAGATTCCGAAAACAAGCGAATCAGAATATTTTGAATCATTATTAAAGCCAATAAAAAATGGAATGGTTGTATATTTATTTTTTGCAATAAATTTTATACCACTTGTTCCATCAATATTAAAATAGGAACAAAAAGTGTCTATTATAAATTTATCAGAAGAAACACTCGAAACCACATTTTGCATGATATGAAAGAGTGAAGATTTATCATAATCGTTCATAGTTTTTTCCTATATTCATTATAGCATATTTTTGCAATTTTAGTACTTTTTTCGAGAAGAATAATTAATAAAAGAATAGAAACAAGCCTTAGATGGTAAGTACTCAGCTATCGCGAAATGATAGTATTAGATGCTAGAATCAAAAGAAACTGGAGAAAAATATGGATAAAGAAAAATTCTTAAAAAGCCGAACCGAATGGAAAAACAACCTTGACTGCGAAAGAAACGACAAAGAATTAAAACGGTGTTTTGATAAATGTCTTACAAAGTCTTATATAAAACCTCCGATGATTGTAAGCATTAACTAGGTAGCTCTAGAAGAAAAGCAACTTCCATTAGGAATAAAAGAATTTATTCAAAACATCACGGCAAAAGAACTTGTATGCTTTTTCAATTATTGGTGCGAAAAGCAAACAAAGGAATCTCTGACAAAAGGAATCCTAAATCAGTATGTGAAGAAATTACAAAATTAGAAAATATGAATTATGAAGTCGTCTAAACAGATTAAAATAGAATTTTGGAAAAGAAAACTAAAAGAATATATAGAATCAATTAAAAAGAATTCTTTAGAAAAAACAAACCCATAAATGCCTAAAAATTGGAGTTTAAGCAAAAAACTGTCAGATACAATTACTATTTCTGTATCAAACAAGCAATGTGATGGAAATGAGACATTTATATTCATTTTTCATTGCGGGAGTGGGAACAAATTTTATTACTCAGACAGCTATAATATTGTTGTAGCCTTTTTAACAAATTTTATGAAAACTTTGAAAAAGACAATGCTGTTTTACAAAGAAAAATAGAACCAATAATAGGAAATGAAATAGCGATTGAAAACAATAAAAAGTCTATCAAAAATTTTGTAGATATTATGATGCTCGAATCAGAATATGAATGGAAACTTATAGAACAAGAAATTTATTCCGTTCTACGAATTAAACTGAAATCTGCAAGAATAATTGAAATTTTAATATATCATAATACTTTTCAAAAACATCCAGAATTCTTTAATACAAAAGAATTGCTGAATTCTATAATTACAATTGACTGTGGATTTGAGAAAAATCATCTGCCTGTAAATATTTTGAACTGTATTAGCGAGAAGTGGTAAAGTATATTTCATCTGTGAGAACGGATTAATTTCTCACGAAAAAAAACTCCAATCCCGACCGAAGTCAGAACTGGAGTTCAAAAGTTCCCCTTGCAAGCCCAAGAATGACAGTTATTGCCTTTTTCTATTTTATCATCGCATGATACTCTTGCAGAGATTTCACTCCGCCTTCGCCGCCATTACCATTCTTAACAGCTTCAATTCCCTTAACTGCTGCAACAGCCCCGGCAAGTGTTGTGATGTAAGACACTTTGTATTTGAGGCACACTTTGCGAATTGTCTTACGGTCTTCTGCGTAGTTACGCTTTGCCTTTGGTGTGTTGATTACCAGGCAAACTTCCTTGTTCATAATCATATCCACAACATCAGGGCGACCACCTCCGATTTTATTTACTACTTCGCATTTAATTCCGTTTGCATTGTAGAAATCGGCAGTTCCCTGAGTGCCCACAAGAGTAAATCCCAAATCTTTGAGAGTTTTTCCAATCATCAAAACCTGGTCTTTCTGACTTTCCTTGTTGCTCAAAGAAATCA
>JAHAZJ010000175.1 GCA_018385315.1 Treponema sp.
GCAATTGTCCAACCTGTTTCAGAAGCAACTGATGTAATTGCAGAAGATATGTTTGCATTTTCAATATCCCCTTTAACATCAGTATAAGACTGAATCTGATATACAAATTTCTTACCTCTATCAGCTGTTTCTAATTTATTTGTAAGTTCAACCAACTGATCTTCTGTATAAGAACCAGAAAGAATTATTTTCTTTTCAGCAGAAATATTTTTTGCATATTTTGAATTCTCATTAAAACCAATGTACTCATAAATAGTAGTGAAAGCTGAATCATCTTCATCTTCAAGTTTTCGTTTAAGTGTAAAGTAAAGAGGATTATCTTTTTCATAAGTGCCATCTCCAGTTGAAGATTCAATTGTTGATGGTAACTTGAATGAAATATTAATATCTGTTGTGCTGATTCCTTTTGAAACGGTAAGTTCCTTTACAGCATCAGGAACAATTCTGTGTCCTGTTTCAATAGGTTCTGCATCACTTATTTCGTGTTTCTGTTTTGTACCAGTTTTAAATGCTTCAATTGTAAATTTATAAACTGTACTTTGTTTGAGTGATGTTAAATTGTAAGATGTGAGATTTCCTGGAATTTCAATCTTTGTTGGAGTATTAATTCCTTCCTCATATACGTTGATGGTGTAAGAAATTAAATCTTCATAAGTAGATTCAGAACAGTTTGACATCCACCAGTTTAGTGTGTAGATGTCCCCTTCTTTGTTTTTTGTTATATCAGTAATAATTGGTACAGAAATAGTTGAGCCTATTGCAATAAAGCTGGGGCGGGAAGAATTGCCGTAATAATCTACAGATTTAATGTAATATGCTTTTGTAGAACCAGTTGGTTCCTGTACGGTAAATGTTGTTGCACTACCTTTTGTTTCACCAACTTTTTCGAAAGTGTCGAATTCTGTGTCTGCACTAAAAATTAAATATTGAGTTGCATTTTTTACAGGGTCCCAAGAAAGTGTTACACTTCTGTAATCTCCTTGGGATGCTATAACATTTTGTGGTGGAAGTATTTTTTTGTTGTTAAACTGAGGGGCATTGCTGTTACCATTTGATGATGGTGCAGGCAATAAATCATATTTACATGAAATAAAACTAAATAAGATAAATAACGTTGAAAGAATTTTTTTGAACATCGTAAAAATCCCTTTTTTAATAAGGTCTTAAAAACTCTCAACTCTATATAATATCGAATATTAAGTATATTTCCAATATATACAAAATAAGAATATTCTTATAGAAAAATAGAAAATGGTGTTTCTAAAAATAGTAATTTATGATAATATTTCTTTGTATTTTTTCATTTTTAATGAATTATTTTAGGAGCAACAAATGAAACTTTGGGAAAAGGGTGCTTACCTTGTAAACGGTAAACTTACAGACGCTGGTTCTAATCCTGCTGACGGTGCTAAAAAAACTATGGCATATTCTATTTTGCAGAAACACAATACATCAGGTGACGCTGCAAAACTTAAAATCAAATTCGATAAAATCACATCCCACGATATTACATATGTCGGAATTATTCAGACTGCCCGGGCATCTGGATTGGAAAAATTCCCTCTTCCTTATGTTTTAACAAACTGTCACAACTCACTTTGTGCTGTTGGCGGAACAATCAACGAAGATGACCATATGTTTGGTCTTACTTGTGCTCAGAAATACGGTGGAATTTATGTTCCTCCTCATCAGGCTGTAATCCATCAGTTTGCCAGGGAAATGCTTGCTGAATGTGGTGCAATGATTCTTGGTTCAGACAGCCACACTCGCTATGGTGCTCTTGGTACTATGGCTATTGGTGAAGGCGGTGGTGAACTTGCTAAACAGCTTTTGAATAAAACTTACGATGTTGCTTACCCGGGCGTTGTTGCAATTTATTTGACTGGTGCTCCAGTTCCAGGTGTTGGTCCACAGGATGTTGCTTTGGCAATTATTAAGGCTGTTTTTGATAACGGTTATGTAAAAAACAAGGTAATGGAATTTGTGGGACCTGGTGTTGCAAGCTTGTCTGCTGATTTCCGTATTGGTGTTGATGTAATGACAACGGAAACAACTTGTTTGTCTTCTATTTGGCGTACTGATGCTAAAGTTGAAGAATGGTATGCAATTCATGGTCGTCCACAGGCTTATAAAGAACTTAATCCTGAAGATGGTGCTTATTATGATGGTGCAATCGAAATTGATTTAAGCGAAATCCGTCCTATGATTGCTATGCCATTCCATCCTTCTTGTGCTTATACAATTGATGAAGTTAATGCTAACTTGCTTGATGTTCTTGCTGAAACTGAAAAGCGTGCCAAGGTTTCTTTTGGTGATAAAGTAAACTTCTCTTTGAAAAACAAAGTAATCGACGGAAAGCTTTATGTTGACCAGGGTGTTATAGCTGGTTGTGCCGGTGGTGGATTTGAAAACATTTGTGCAGCAGCTGATATCCTTAAAGGAAAAGATACTGGTAACGGTAAGTTCCTTTTGAACGTTTACCCAGCTTCTATGCCAGTTTACCAGGAATTGATGAAGAACGGTGCTTTCTCAAGTTTGGTTAGTGCTGGTGCAATTATTAAAACTGCCTTCTGTGGTCCTTGTTTCGGGGCAGGAGATACTCCAGCAAACGGCGCATTCTCTATCCGTCACTCAACTCGTAACTTCCCTAACCGTGAAGGCTCTAAAATTCAGAATGGTCAGTTGTCTAGCGTTGCTCTTATGGATGCCCGCTCAATTGCCGCAACTGCTGCAAACAAAGGTTTCCTTACAGCAGCTACAGAATATGATACAGAATTCTCTGGAAAGAAATATTTCTTTGACAAAGCAATTTACGAAAAACGTGTTTACGATTCAAAAGGTGTTGCTCATCCAGAAGTTGAAATTCAGTTTGGTCCAAATATTAAAGACTGGCCAGAACAGAAGGCTCTTGGAGATGACTTACTTGTAAAAGTTGTTTCAGAAATCCATGACCCAGTTACAACAACAGATGAACTTATTCCTTCTGGAGAAACTTCATCTTTCCGTTCAAATCCACTTGGACTTGCAGAATTCACATTAAGCCGTAAGGATCCAGCTTATGTTGGTCGTGCAAAGGCTGTTCGTGATATGGCCCCAAGCATTGCTGCAGAAATTAAAACTGTTGTAGATGCTCTTTCTAAAAAAGATGCAGAACTTGGAAAGAAGGCCGCTGCCGCTCAGACTGGTTCTACAATCTTTGCTTGTAAACCTGGTGATGGTTCTGCCCGGGAACAGGCCGCAAGCTGTCAGCGTGTACTTGGTGCTTCTGCAAATATTGCAAATGAATATGCAACAAAACGCTACCGTTCAAATCTTATTAACTGGGGTATGTTACCATTCCTTTACAAAGAAGGAGACAAAAATCTTCCATTTGCAAATGATGATTACGTATTTATTCCAGGGGTAAAGAAAATGATTGCTGAAAAGCTTCCTTCAATTACAGCTTATGCCGTAAAGAAAGATGGAACAGTAAATCAGTTTGAACTTTCAGTTGGGGATTTGACTGATGATGAAAGAAAAATCATTTTGGCTGGATGTTTGATAAATTTTTACCGTGACTAGTCACGATAAAAATTTATAATTTGGAATGCGAAATTAGGAATTAAGAATTTGAGGGCACGACTTCTGATGAAGCGTGCCTTTTTTTGCTTGGCGAATGGACGGTTTTTTTATTATTTTTATATTTACAGGGTAAAACAATTTATTGAACTGGGGTGGCGCCCAGTTTTAGTGTTTTTATTTCATAAACTTGGGCACATATTTCTTCAAAATGTTAATGTGGCACAGAAATTGCCCAGGTAAAGTTTAGTATAGAAAAAAAAACTGGGCAAAAATTCAAAACAGCGTGGAATTATTTGCATTTAAATGGCTGAAAATATAGAAAAACGCCCAGTTTTTGCAAAAAAAATCATCAAAACGGTACAAATTTTCATATTTTTAAATTGTTTTACCTGAAAAGAGGTAAAAATGATAAACGAAATACTCTCCCCAGAAGTTTTAACTCCAGAAATTGAACATCGAATTCTGGAACTGGAAGAATCAATAGTAAAATTACAGAAATCCTTGAAAAAGGCACCAGAAGGAAGTTTGTGGGTTCACAAAAAGGGAACATATACTCAATATGGTATCTATTTAAATGAAAACAACGAAAGCAAACTGAAATATCTATCTGTAAAAGAAAAGAAATTAATTCAAGAATTGCAGCAAAAGTCTTATAACGAAAAGATTCTCTTTGCCCTTAAAAATCAGGTTCTTTGTTTAAGAAAAACTTTATCTTTTCTTAAAGAAGAATCTCCAGAAGTGGTTTTTAATCATTTATCTGAAGAAAAGCAAAAACTCACAATCCCAGTAACTCTTTCAAATGAAGAATATGCAAAACAGTGGCAATCAAAAAAATACGAAGCCCCTGGGTTTAGTGAAAACTCTCTTCTATATGTAACGCAATCGGGGCTTAGAGTTCGCTCAAAATCAGAAATAATCATTGCAGACTTGCTTCAACAAAAGAAAGTGCCATTTTTATATGAATTCCCAGTGGAACTCAAAACTTATTTTGGAAAGAAAATATTTCATCCTGATTTTTATTGTCTCAATTTAAGAACACGACAGGAATTTTATTGGGAGCATTTTGGTATGATGGATGACCCTGAATATAGTGCAAATGCTGTTGGAAAACTTAAAATCTTTAATGAAAATCATTTTAAACAAGGCAAAAATCTGATAATCACAATGGAAAGTCAAAGTAATCCCTTAACCGCAAAAGAAACCCTGAGAGTGATTGAAGATTTTTTGATGTAAGAAAAATATATAAAAACTTTTGATGATGACTTGCTGAAGTATAGTAAGTAATTCTATTTAAAGTTATAATTTTTACTGGAGGGTATATGAAAAAGTTATTAAAATCAATTATTCTTACTATCGCACTTTCAGCTGCCGCAACTGCAAGTTTGAGTGCATCACCAGGGGCAATCAATTTTAACAATATTCCACAAACTGAAGAACTGACTGAAAAAATCTATACTTTCATGACAACCAGTTATGGTTATTTAAGATACTGGACAAATCAGACTTATGATGAAAAAGCTCAGTTGGCTCAGGAATTGTTGGATGACCTAAATGCAATTAAAAAGCCAAATGTGGATGTTCAACTGCTTAAACTTATGGTAATGCGTTGTCTTTACAATCAGGATAAATGTACTCCAGAAGAAATGGAACAGATGTATAATAGCATTGTAAAAAAATTCCCAAAATCTGCTGAAGTTCACTGGGTTTATGGAAATTATCTTACAACAACAACCCATAGCGTTCAGGCTTTGGAAGAAATGGACAAGTATTATGAAATGAGAGATGGCTATGTTAATCTGTATTTTATGGAAGATTATGCTGTTACAAATATGGCTTGCGATAAAAAACTTCAGGCTATGGTCTGTATCTTGACTTTTGCCAGTGTAATGGGAAAAGATCCAGAAGAATATGAAGTGTATAGAAAATTAAAAAATCAGATAATTGAAAGTTCTGTAACAAAAAGTTATACAGCTGAACAAACCTGGACTAAAAAACTTGTAAAACAGGAAGGGGATGTAAGTCATTATAAGTTTGAAAGTTCTATGCTGGGTGCTTCAATTCCTGTTCAAGGTCAATGGGAATTAAAATATTCTGGTTATCAGGATAATCAGATTGCTTACATTGTTCTTACTCCTGATTCTTATAAGGTGAAAGATAAAAATGTTGGCTTCTCTGTGATTATTTTTATTACTCCAAAAGTTTCTCCAGTAATGGATACTTTAGACAATGCAAATATCCAGAAAATTGAGAAAAAAGAATATAATGGTGTTAACTGGACTGTTTACACTTATGAAGACAAAAGTCGTTATCAGGATTTTAGAAAAGGTGTAAAAGGTTATATTTATGAGGCAACTATAGAACCAACTATGTATTCAGGTTTTAGGTGTGAAACTCCTCTAAATTTAAATCTTATGCTTTCTCAAAACGATGGTGATAATCAGGTAAATTATTATAAAACAAAGCCTGCTTATACAAGACTTCCTGCTAAATTGCAAATTGAGATTTTTGTAGAGTCATGTAATGCCATTGATAAAGAAACTAAAAAATTCCTGGAACAGTTCATGTCAGAAGCAATATTTGAGTAATCAGACAAAATGAAAAAGAAGTTGTTTTTAAGTATTAGTATTCAAATCTCCATATTCCTTGTTATTGTAGCGTTTATGCCTGTAGCAATTATGATGGCATTGAATACTTACGAAAAACAGCAGCTTTCAATGATGGAAAACAGCAATGTTCAGCAGGGACGTCTTGTTTCCAGTGCTTTAAGTGCAAAAGACAGGACTTCCGTTGATGTGGAATTTGCAGCTTCCTTTATGCACAACATGAATAACAGATTTGATTCGCGTATTCGTATTTTGGATAAAGATGGCACCTTGTTGTTTGATTCTGCAAAACTGAATCATGAAAAAAAAGAAGAAATGAAAACTGAGGAAGAAGAACCTTTCCTTTACAGGTTTTATTCCTATCCGATTCGTGTATATCGAAGGTATTTTTTACCACCTAAGGCCGTTAGCTATGACAGTGCGGATTTTTATTCTGATAAAACGGTGTTTGATGGTGATGAAGTAAAGGCTGCCATGGCTGGAAATTACGGGGCAAAAACTCGTATTTCTTCTGGAGGGCAGGTTAGTGTTACTTTATATTCTGCTATTCCTATTCGTGGAAATGATGATGTTATTGGAGTTGTGCTTGTAAACCGCTCAACATATCGCATTTTGCAGAATCTTTATGAGCTTCGTTTAGATTTAGGCCGAATCATGTTGCTTTCTGTAATTGTGGTTATTCTTGTTGCAATTTTCCTTGCTCTTCGCATAAGCCGTCCGTTGAGGAAACTGGCAAAACAAACTTCAGAATGTGCAGATAAAAAAGGAACAATTCGCTTTACTGAATTTACCGGGCAAAAAAGAATTGATGAAATTGGAGATTTATCCAGAGCCTTTTCATCTCTTATTGAACGACTTAATAAAAGAATCAAATTTAGTCAGGCTTTTTCTTCTGATATTTCCCATGAATTTAAAAATCCTCTTACGGCAATTCGTACATTAGGGGAGCTCTTGGAAAATAATGAGCTTACAAATGAAGAACGCACAGAATTAAGTCAGGCTATTATTGATGAAGTTACACATCTTCAGGAACTTTTGAATGGTATCAGAAATATTTCGAAAATTGAAGCTGGGGTTTATGAAGGTGGGGAATCAATTGAATTGATTAGTTTTACTCAAAATCTGATTGACCGCTGTAAGAAAAATTATGCTGGAACAGATATAAAATTAGTTGTTCAAAATAGTTTCAAAAAAGAAGAAACTGTTGTTGACTCAAATAAATCAAATGTTAGGGAAATTATTGTAAACCTGCCTCAGGAATTATTGGAAATTGTAATTATGAATCTTGTAGATAATGCTGCAAGTTTTGGAAGTAAAGTTCAAGTTTTATTGCAGGCAGATATTATTAAAGATAAAACTCAAAATATTTTGGTTGCTGTTGAAGATAACGGTCCTGGAATTTCTATGGAACAACAGGAAAAGATTTTTGAACGTTTTTATTCGGAACGTAAAGAAAGCCAGAAATCAAATCACACTGGACTTGGGCTTTCAATTGTAAAGGCTGTTACTGATAGTCTGGAAGGTGAAATCAAAATTGAAAAAAGTCAGAGTCTGGGTGGTGCAAAATTTATATTCCAGACTGAATGCTAAATTAATAACACAAACTGGGCAAACTTGAAAAAAAACACTGATACTGATTTAATATAAATATGACAATCGCATTAGTAGATGATGAAAAAAATGTCCGCTTGGGATTAAGAACTGCTCTTTCAAAAGAAGGATACACAATTCAGGAATATTCCAACGGACAGGAAGCTTTTGATTCAATAAAAAACGGAATTATTCCTGATATTTATATTCTTGATATTATGATGCCTGTGATGGATGGAATAACTCTGCTTAGAAAAATAAGAGAGATGGGATTAAATGTGCCTGTTATGTTTCTTACAAGCCGTGATGAAGAATTTGATAAGGTTCTTGGTTTGGAATTAGGTGCAGATGATTATTTATGTAAACCATTTTCCATTAAAGAATTAGTTGCAAGAATTCGAGTGATTTTGCGTCGCTGTGTAGTAAAAGATAAAACAGATTTGAATCAGGATAATCTGGAATTTATTACTTGTGGAAATATCAGACTAAACGAAAGCACATTTACTGTATTTGAAAATAATCAGCAGGTTTCATTAACTGTAACAGAGTTTCGTATTTTAAAAACTTTTCTTACAAATGCCAATCAGGTTTTAACTAGAGAACAGTTATTGGAAGCAGCTTATCCCGAAGATACTTATTTAAATGATAGAGCAATTGATTGTCACATAAAACGCCTTAGAAAAAAAATTGCCAGCGATAATATTGAGACTGTTTACGGTTTAGGGTATAAGTTTATTTCATAAATTTCTCTTATTCATAGAATTGTGATATAATGCTATGCTGTATTTAGCAGGAGATTTTTATGGTAGATTACACAGAAGGTAGTGGAAAACAGTATCATACAGGGGTTGGCCCAAATGATATTGGTAAATATGTTATTATGCCAGGAGATCCAAAGCGTTGTGCTAAAATTGCAGAACATTTTGATAATCCACGTTTAGTTGCAGATGTGCGAGAATATACAACCTATACTGGGACTTTGGAAGGTGTCCCTGTAAGTGTAACTTCTACAGGAATTGGAGGTCCATCAGCTTCCATTGCTATTGATGAACTTGCAAAATGTGGTGCCCACACTTTTATTCGTGTTGGAACTTGTGGCGGAATGCAGGAAGAAGTTATGGGTGGCGACATCGTTATAGCAACTGGTGCTATCCGAATGGAAGGGACTAGTCGAGAATTTGCTCCAATTGAATTTCCTGCTGTTCCAAATATTGATTGTGTAAATGCTCTTATAAATGCTGCTGAAAAAATAAAAGCTCCTCATCATGTGGGAGTTGTGCAATGTAAAGATTCTTTTTTTGGTCAGCATGAACCAGAAATTATGCCTGTGAGTTATGAACTTGAAAATAAATGGCAGGCCTGGCTTAGAATGGGTTGTCTTGCCAGTGAAATGGAAAGTGCAGCTTTATTTATTGCTGGTCAATTTTTGAAAGTTAGAGTTGGCTCTTGTTTTCTTGTTGTAGCTAATCAGGAACGTGCAAAAAAAGGTTTGCCAAACAAACAGGCCCATGATACTGAATTGGCAATTACAGTTGCGGTTGAAGCTTTAAGAGATCTTATAAAAAAAGACTTGAATAAGTAGTTGGAAAAGAAAGATGAAAAAGAAGATTGCATTACTTTGTTGTGGTTGGCACGATGACTTTATTATGGATTTTGTTGAAGGAATGAAATCTGCTCTTGAACCGGAATCTACTGATATTTATATCTTTGGCTGCTATAATTACTCTGAATTTTCCGGATATCCAAACTATACAGGGTATTCAATTTATAAACTTATTAATTATGAAGATTACGATGGAATCATTATCCTTGCTGATTTAATAAACAATACTCGTGTTTTGGAAAAAGAACGCTTGCGTATTTTGCAATCTGGAAAACCTGCTGTTTCTATTAATGCAAGTCTTAATGGAATTAGTTGCATTAAGGTGAATAATTATTCTGGAGCCTATGAATTAGTTGATCATTTAATTAAAAAGCATGGAGCAAAGAATCTAGCCCATTTGTCTGGACGTGAAACTTCTGTTGATATAGCAGAGCGTTATAAAGCTTTCAGATTCGCTCTTCAGGATAATAATATTAAAATTAATATGGACCAGGTTCATACTATAACAGCCAGTTCATATACTGATGCTTATGAATTTGGAATTGATTATTTTAAAAAAGGTAATCCTCTTCCTGACGCTTTCGTATGTGCTAATGATTTAATTGCCCTTGGTCTTATAAATGCGGCAAATGAATCTGGTGTAAAAGTTCCAGAGCGGTTAAAAATTGTAGGGTATGATAATCTTTTAAAAGGACAATGTTCAACTCCTGCACTAACAAGTGTAGATGGAAAAGTTAACTTACTTGGTTCTGAAGCAGTAAAATTTCTTTTTGCACAAAAAAAAGATGTTGAAAATATTAAAATTCAATCATCAGCAGTTTATAGAAATACTTGTGGTTGTGATTATGCTGCAGATTGTTGTGAGCAGTCAAAATTTAGCACAGAAATTCTTGTCGAAACAAAAAGTAAGGATGATTTTACACAACAGCTTCAGGTTTTGGATGAAGTATTTACAGAATCAGCAGATGTTTTTACGCTTCTTACTAATTTGGAAATATTTTTTGCACGAAGTCATAAATTTGAAGGCTCAGATTTCTGTATTTTCTTAAAATCAGACTGGTCTTCTGTTTTGATAAATTCTGCTGAGTCTTTGCCATTGAATCTTTCCTATGGACAGAATGTTCAGTCTATAGTTTCAATTCAAGGTGGAGTAAAATATCCAAGAGAAATAATTAACACCAGAGATTTAATTCCTTCAAAAATGCATTCTGCAGAAAATAATATTTTTGTTTTTTTGCCAATTTATAATCATTCCTATGTACATGGATATTATGTTACAAAAAACAATCTTGCTATGATTAAAAATCGTTTTGGTTATAACTGGAGCCGAAACTTTGGAAATTCCATTGAACGTTTTAGAAAAAGAAATATGTATAAACAAATGAGTCAGCAATTTCTTCGTTTGTCTACAAGAGATGCTCTTTCTGGAATGTTGAACCGTGTTGGTCTGGAAAAACTGGCTAAACCTTTTTATGCACAAAACAAGAAAAATGGTCTTACAACAGTTTTATTCTTTGTTGATATTAACAAAATGAAACTTATTAATGATAATTTTGGACATTTACATGGAGATCTTGCTGTAAAAACCATTTCTGCTGCAATAATGGAAGTAATTCCAAAAAACTGGTTACCAATAAGATATGGTGGTGATGAGTTCCTTGTTGTTGGAAACAGTAAAAATTATAATGGAGAAGATTATTGTCAAATTATTACTGAAAGAATCAGAAAAAAAACTTCGATTATGCGTTTACCATATATTCTTTCTGCCAGTGTAGGAACCTATTCCGTACCAGCTAGTTCTTCATTAACCTTAGAGGAAGCAGTTGAAAAGGTTGATGATATTATGTATCAGGTAAAGCAGGAATTCCACAAAACAAACTAAATGGACATTTTATGACAATTAATTCAAAACAACTTAACTATATTTTAGATAATACGCCAGCAACTCAAAATATTATGCTTGTTGGTAAGCACGGAATTGGTAAATCTCGAATTTTGGAGGATTATTTTAGCAAGAAAGGTGCAAAGGTTGTTACCCTTTTTCTTGGACAAATGAGTGATCCTGGGGATTTAATTGGTTTACCTGAAAAAAATGAAAAGACAGGAAAAACTGATTTTATGTTGCCATATTGGTTTCCTGTTGATGGTGAACCTGTAGTGTTATTTTTAGATGAATTGAATCGTGCCAGACCAGAAGTTTTGCAGACCATTATGGATTTAACATTAAACCGTAAACTTGCAGGAAAGAGTTTGCCTAATGGAAGTAGAATTATTTCTGCAGTTAATAACGGAAATGAATACCAGCTCACAGATTTGGATCCTGCTTTAGTAAGTCGCTTTAATATTTATGAATTTGCTCCAACGGTAGAAGATTGGCTTTTATGGGCTCAAAGTTCTGGTATTGATGATAGAATTATAGCGTTTATTTCTGAAAATCCTGAATATTTGGATGGAGATATGAGTTCTTCAATAGATGGTCTTGAACGTACCCCTGACCGTCGTAGTTGGGAAAGAACTTCTGCAATAATAAAAAATCTTGAAGCACTTTCTGATGATGCAAAAGCTCTTGTAACTGGGATTATTGGAAATAGAGCTACCGCTGATTTTTTTAGATTCGTTTTAAAAAATGATGTACCTGGTGCAAAACAATTGCTTACACATAATTTTTCAGAATATGAAAAACAAATTTTAGAATATTCAATTCCTCAGCTTACCCAGATTAATGTTTCATTATTCAGATTTATAGAAAGTCATTGCTTTAATGAAAAAGACGAAATGAATATTGCTAAGAATCTTTTTAAATATTTTGATTTTCTTGGAAAAAATGGAAAGTCTGAAATCCAATCTCATTTTATTGGTTTATGCAATGCAAATTCTTATCCTGAAACTTTAGTATTTATTAGTACAAAGGTTCCAGACTTATATAAAAATATTATGACTTTTGTAGAAAAATTATAATTTGATTTTTCCCTTTGAGTGTTCTAAAAGCATTGCTGCAAAGGAATCAAAATCACTTTTAGCAATTTCTCCCTTTAATGTAACGTTTGTATCAAAAGTTTCTGTAACATTATATAAGGTATAATTTTCCATCAGTTTCTTTACCAGTTTGTGAGACGAATAATCAACAGAAAAACAAAAATCTTTTTTTTCGATTAGGGGAACAAAGGCTTTTAGTTCATTTGCTTTTAAAATAACGCTTTTTGCTCCTCCGGAGTAGGCTTTTACAAGACCCCCGGTTCCTAAAAGAGTGCCTCCAAACCATCTGGTTACAGTGAGCATAACATTGGTACATCCACGCCCTTTTAATACATCTAAAATTGGGCGGCCGGCAGTTCCAGAAGGTTCTCCATCATCACTCATGCCCATTACTTCTCCTGCAGTACCAGTTATAAATGCGTGGCAGACGTGAGTTGCATCATTATACTTTGTTTTTTGCGCTTTTATAATTTCTCTTGCCTGAGCCTGAGTTTCACAAATTATCAGTTCTGAGAGAAATCGGGAGCCTTTTATAATTTCTTCAAAAGAAACTTCCTGTTCAAGAATTTCCATTATTAAAACAATTCACCGTTTTTTGGTTTTTCACTTTGTACAGAAATAGTTTGAACTTCCTTGGCAGCTATTCGTACACCTTTTGCTTTTAATGATTTTTCTTCATAAGCAGAAGCTTTAAAGTTTTCTTGTAAAATCTTTAGTTTTGGTTTTTTTACATAATTTAATGTAAATGAGAAGTCTTTTCTTGTATCAATATGAAGTACTTCCATACCGTCTGGAGCAAAGAAATAGTCTCTGTTCATGATAAAGGCTGTAATTTTACAGCGTTTGATATAAACATACTGAGTTTCAGGTTCCCTATAAATAATAGTGAAAAGAACTTTAGAAAGACTTTCTTTATCTGCAAAGCCACAGAATTTCATTTCTGGACCTACAAATAATTTTTTTGGACTTTCTGAAACTGAGAAGATACCGCTTTTTCTTACATATAATACTTTGTCGTAAGGAGTAACCTTGAAAAGTTCAACGCCACCAGAAACTTCCATTCCAAGATAACCTGATTTTTCATCGTAGCGTAATGGAATATCTCTTTTTGTAACTGCTTTTACATCAACAGTTTTAATATTTGTAATCTGAGTTCTTCTAGAAACAGATTCTGCATTAAGTTTCTTTTCAATACCTTCCAGCCATGAAATTGCATATTCAACAAGATGTTTAAGAAGCTTGTTTATTTCCTTTATTCTTGCATTAATAGCTTCAACTTCAGCTTTATTTTTGCTCATATCATACAAAGAAATACGGCGGATTGGAATTTTAAGTAAGTGATCAACATCTTCATCTGTAATATCTCTGATTAATTCCTTTTTAAATGGAATAAATCCGTTTTTTACAGCTTTAATAACTCCTTCTTCAGTTTTTTGTGTTTCAATTTTCTTATAAATACGTTCTTCTACAAAGATTCTTTCCAAAGTTCGAAGGTGAAGTTTATTCATCAATTCGGCTTTTTCAAACTCAAGTTCTTTTTTCAGAATTCCTACAAGTTGTTTTGAATGATATTCAATAACTTGAGTACATGTCATTTGAACCGGCATGTTATCTTTGATTACAAGAAGATTACAGTAAACTGTTTGTTCACATTCTGTAAAAGCATATAAAGCGTCAACAACATCTTTTGTGTAAACACCACGTTGCAGTTTAATTTCAATATTAACCTGATCTGATGTGTAATCCTGAATAGAAGCAATTTTTACTTTACCGTTTTTTGCAGCCTTTTCAACTGAATCACAAAGACTTTCTGTTGTAGAACCATAGGGAAGTTGGGTAATTACAATTTTCTTTTCATCACTAGTGTCCATTTTTGCACGAGTAATGATTTTGCCAAGACCGTCCTGATAATCACTAACATCCATTAAGCCACCAGTAGGGAAGTCTGGATAAAGCTGAAATTTTTCCCCACGAAGACATTTTTTTTCAGCATCAATTACTTCGTGAATATTGTGACTGAGGATGTTTGTACTCATTCCTACAGCAATACCTTCTGCTCCCAAAATCAGAATTAAAGGTAATTTTGCACTAAAAGCCACAGGTTCAACATCACGGCTATCGTAAGTTTCTACATATGGAGTGATATTTGGATTTGTATTTAAAATATCTTTTGTAATTGGACGAAGACGACATTCAATATAACGAGGAGCTGACGCCCCATCACCTGTAAAAAGATTACCAAAGTTTCCTTGTTTATCTATAAAAAGCTCTTTATTAGCAAGATTAACAAGGGCAGTATAAATAGATGCATCACCATGAGGATGATATGCCATTACCTTACCAACCACATTTGCAACTTTTGTAAAACGCCCGTCATCATTTTTAATAAGAGTATGAATGATACGGCGCTGAACAGGTTTTAATCCGTCTGTAATTTCTGGAATTGCACGATCACGAATAACATAACTTGCATACTGAATAAAATTCTGATCGAAAAGATTTTTTACATAAGCCATTGGATCCCCACCCAAAAAAGAAAATATGTATACAATTATAAAGTAAAATTCTAAAATTCACAAGTTATATGATCTTTTAATGAAATGGAACCAGTGAACCATTTTTTCTTATAAAATAATCCTAAAGAATATTCTATTTTAATTTTTTCTGGCTCATATCCATTTTCAAACAATGTTGCAGATATTTTTGAACTTGCAGAAAATTGTCCGCTGTTTTTAATTCCTAGTGATATTGACTGTTCATTTTTCCAGTTTTTTTCCGACTGATTTTTTATAAACAAATTCTCTGGAGGATAAAATGTAAAATTCATATCCGTAGAAATAGAAATACTTTTTATTATAAATGAAAGTCCATATTTAATATTAAAATCATTAAAACATAAAGCAGTGTCTGGTTTATAGGAAAAGTTCATATTTGAAGAAAATGAATTTGTTACTTTTTTGTTTTTTAAGCTTAATCCAAGACTTGTTTTAAAATTGTGTTGTGTATTAAATAAATCAAAATCACTATATAAAGTTATTCCTTTTCTTAAAGAATTATTAAGTTTTGTTTTTGATTCATTTTGAAGATTTATCTTTATTTGAATTTCTTCTTTTAATTTATTGTCATTGGTAGAAAAAAAAGTATGGAATTTCGTGTTATTGTTAAAGGAGCCAAAATTAAAATATTCACTTATGTTCAAACTGGTGTTTTTAATTTTAAATTCATTTTCATTTCGGAAAGTAAATAAAGCATTTCCAAAAGGACTAAAATATAAGTTTACATTGAATAAAGTTTTGACTTTTTCTTTTGCCATATTTGCTTCTAGTGAAATAGCAGGTTGAAAGCCCTTTGAATATAATCGTTGGGATAAAAACCAAGAATCATTTTTTAATTCATCATAAGAAAAAAATCCTGCTGTTAAAAACAAATTGTATGTGGTTTTATTTACTACAGTTTTATCTTTTGTTTGTATTACATTATTAATGTTCCAGGTGAAACCATTGCTAATAGCAAAATTTTTATTAAAAGGTGTATAAAAGCCACTGATATAAAATCTGTTTTTATTTTTATTTGTGAAAGAATATTGAGTATAAAAACTGAGAGGTTTAGAAAAGGAATCAGAATTTTCAAAATCTGAGATGATTCCTAAGGATGATATGTTAGCCATAGAAAATGGAGAGATTGTTGAGGATAGACTGGGGTTATTCAGATTAGACACAGAGCCTTGAAGAACAATATTTCCAGATTCAATAGTTAATTTGTTTGCAGCCCCTGAAAATGTAAAGCTGGTACCCCAGGAGACTTTTTCATGCATCAGATGAACAGTGGCACGTAGCAATTCTGTCTTTACGCTGAAGTTTACCTTTGCATTTTTTTGAAGATATAGGGGGAGTGGAGAAGAGGATGATTCTTCTGCAGCCAACACAAACATTGAAATGTTAAATAAAAAAGCAATTAACCATATTTTTCTCATATATGATTAATTGCCTTAATTTGTAAAAAAAGGAGTATTTTAGGAAAAAATCTGTAAATTTTTTAATTATTTGTTACGGTTACATAGCTTCCAGCTTTGCTGAAATCAGAAATCTGTGCAATTTTTGCCATCCAGTATTCAGCTTCGCTTTTTGTTGTATAAGGACCAACTCTAACACGATAATATAGTTTTCCGTTTTCATCTTGATATGTGTAAATATCAGAGTTTATTTTACTATCTGAAAGAATTGCTCTAGAATTTTCTGCAGTTTTCTTGTTTGTGTAAGAGGCAACCTGAACCCAATATCTTGTTACAGGTTTTTCTGTGGTTGTAGAAGCTGCAGGTTTAGTAGAAGCTGTTGTACTTGAAGTTGTTTTAGTTGTAGTTGAACTTGTTTTTGCAGTTGTAGTTGTTTTAGTTGTAGTTGTTTTAGTTGTTTTAGCAGGAGTAGAAACTTTTGTTTCTGTTTGTTTAACACTTGTAGCTTTTTCAGTTTTTTCAGCAACTGCAGCAGATTCTTTTTTAGGTTCTGTGGTTCCAACGTAATATTCAGTTGCTTCGTTTTTTACAACAACATCTTTATTTTCAACAGTTGTAGTTGTTACAGGAACAGTAGCATTTTCAGAAACATACTGACTTTTTAAAGTGTTTAAATCAATTGTTGTTCCATCCTGATTAAGATCAAAAATAGTTGTATTTTCTGATACTACAAACATATCTTTAACCTGTACAGAATCAGATGAATTTTCAACAGCTTCTTCTGTCTTCACAGGATTCTGCTGAGTATTTGCAGGGCTAGACCATCCGTCTGAATAATTATTTTTTTCTACAGGAATTATACTTGTTGTCTGAATTGTTCTTGATGAAGACTGGCTAAAAATTAAAGCTACTCCAAGAACTACTAATAAGAAAACGCTGACTGCAGCAATAATCCATAATGTTTTTCTCTGTTCCATAAAAATCCTCTTTTCACCGGAAAATACCGGCCACCTATAAAAAATATCGGTTTACGCCAAAAAAAGTTTAGAGAAAAAGTATGATTAAATTAAAGAAAAATAAGAAACAAACAAACTACACACAGCGTTTTTAACAAGTCGTACCATAACATTAATCTCCAAACCAGTTGATTTCCAAACAGACCTTAAAATCCTCTTCCCGCATACGTACTAAATCTTCCAAACTGAAAATGTTATCATCAACAAAAACTGTATGCATAAAATAATGAAACTTGATTTTTTGTTGTTCTTCAGAAAGATGTGGTTTAAATACTTCAAAGTTCCAGTTAAGTTTTTCATCTTCATGAATACTATCTCTTATTTCAGAATTGTTTTCATCTAAATTTAAGCTCCAGAAATGAAAAGCAGCCCGTCGACTTAATTCTCTTTGCAGTACCATTGTAGCAATATCATTTGCTTCAGAACCATGATATTCTATTTGCCCTTCGATGGAATAGTATTGATATTTAGAATCTGTTTCAGATAATGATTTAAAAACATTGTTCAATTCTGTAAGCTCTTTTTTTAAGACATCAGTACATTTCCAAAGCCAGTTATTTACTTCTAAAATCTTTTCAATATTTTTCTTATTCCATTTAAAACTATTATTAAGTGTTCTACATCTGTCCTCCAGCATATAATAAATAAAATCTGAATCAGCATTATGATAAGGATAGCAACTAGAGAAGCCACTTAGCTCATTTACATCATAATTAAGAATTACTTTAACAACAGGAGTAAAATCCTTTATTGTAAGTTCCATTAAATCTTTATTGCTGAAAGTCTTGTTGAATTTCAAGAAATGAGAAAGAAAACTACAAAAATCTAAATCTTTATCATCAGGAATATTTAAGTTCCAGAAGCGAGTTTCTTTCTGATTCAGACGAGCTTTTGAAAGAGGCATAAAGTCTCCTGTGAGAGAATCAAAAATAAGCTGCCATGCTTCAATTTCCTCTCTGCTATACCAGGAAATGTTATCCCATTTATCTATAATTGCTTTTTGATTTTTTGTGGGATTATCAAGCTCATACAACTTTGCTGCAATTTCTTTTTCAAAAGCAAAATGTCCAATAACCTTAAAACCATGAAGAAAAGACATACCGTTTTTCTCAATTTTAGAAAAGAGTTCATATGCAGATTTTATTTCTTCAATCAATATATCCTGTAATTTTATAATATCAGAATTGAGGTCCTGAAGTTTTTGAATGGCTTCGTTTTTCCATTCAAAAGTATTATCAAGACGGTCTTTTCTTTTAATATATTTCAATTCCCGTTTGTCTAGGTAAGTTGGATTATACATATTGGTCCTCCTTCAAGTAATTTCAGTCATAATTATAAAACTGTTGCTCTATCATTTGATGATATTGGTTATATATTATTTTTTCGCCAGGTACTTGATTTTCTACATTATTCGCCTATAATATAAGTGTAGATTATTACTTCACTTTTATTAGTTATAAGTAAGGCTAAAAAATATTTTCACATTTTTTTTAACGCCTTGCTATTTATCACCAGCCACCAGCGGCCTTACTCAGGAGGCAAATATGTTTTTTGATTATCTCTTAAATACTTATGGTACTAATGAACCAATTTTTGTCTCTGACATTACA
>JAHAZJ010000122.1 GCA_018385315.1 Treponema sp.
CTAAGACCAAAAGAATCAATACCCGCAATCTGTTTGAAAATGTCATGTTCCTTTTGCATATTAATTTGATCCTTATAATCGCAACCATGAACGCCAACATTAAATCCATTTTTCATAACCATTTTTATAACAGGCGCAACTTTCTTCCTGGAATAAGACATCCCTAGTACATTATCCATACCAAAAAAAAACACTGAAGGGATTCTATGTTTTTTATCAAATTCCATTACCTCTGGAATTCTGTGCATACGATTTCCATAAATTATACGATGTATGAATGTTGATACATTTATTTTTCTCTGTAATAAGTGAACAAAACTTCGAACCCATAATTTTTCAATTATTAGGTCTTTTAGTATATGGTCAGAGAAAAACAAATGATCAACATCATGAGAGATTATTATTTTCATAATTACCCTTTAATGCGTAATTTATTTACTATTTTTGCAATCAGGTCAATTTTATAATCAGTATGCTGTTTAGGAGGTTGCTTTAAAATCTCTTCAAACTCTTTTTCCGAAATTCCAAGTTTAGGCAAAAGTCCTGCAATTTCTTCTTTCATTTCATCCTCATTATAAGGAGGATTTTGAAGTTCTTTCAAAGCTTCGTCACGTGTCATTTGACCAGAAACAATCATACTGGAAAGATGACTTCGTCGTTTATCAACACCATAGCGATTATAGAACCACCATACCTGAATAAATTTTGTTAATGTATTTTCCATATGCTTACTTCCATAGTATTCAAAACCACAAAAATCATTTAATTCTTTTAATGCTCTTTTCTCTATTATAATCAATATAATTAAGAGGCCTTAAAGACTGAATATGCAAAACTTTCATGTCCCAGAATTTTCTATAATTAGAAAGCAATGGAAGTTTATTTATAGGTTTTGTTCCAAAATGTTTATGAATATCTTTAATATTTACAACATCATATGCTGTATAAGAGTTACCATGCTGCAATACACACTCAAGAGCAAAATTTCCACCACTTAAAAAATAATTAATTTTATATTTCCGAGCATATTTATAAAGGCAGGCAAATAAAACATTATCTTGAGGTATTGCCAAATTAGGTACATTTGCACGTATATAAGCAGCAGTCAAACCATTAAATTGTTCTGCATCTGGAGTTTCAATTTTTAATTCTATATGAGTTGCTTCTGCAAGTTTTTTGATATTTGATTTGGATATTTCGGTATCATATCCATCATCAATATGTACAGCTAAAATACGCAACCCCCATTTATAACCAAGATAAGCAAGATAAGAAGAATCTAACCCACCGCTTATTCCCATAAGACAGTCATAAGGCTTACCTTTACCATCGTCTTTGATTTTTTTTAAGATAGACTCCCACTTTTGTTTTCCTTCTTCATTTGGAAAGTACACATTGTCTTTTCGATTTAATTCTGTTGTACAATAATTACAATAACCGTTTTCATCGAATTTAATTGTCGGATCAGATGAATTATCCATTACGCAACGTTTACAGATTTGATAGCTCATTATTTCCCCCAAAACATTAGTTATATTAATTTAATTTTATTTAAAATGCTTTGTATTTGATTTCCAATTGTTTCCTGCGAATACAGTTTTATAGCATTTTCGGAAATCATTTTTTTATCATATTTTGTATATTTAACCATCATTTTTCTCATAGCATTAGCGGTTTCATCTACATCATCAACATTAACTAAAATTCCATTTTCTGATGTAACAATATCTTCAGGCCCACCACATCTAGTTGCAATTACAGGAGTTCCTGTTGCCATAGCTTCAATGTAAACGATACCAAAAGTTTCATAACGACTTGTAAGAATAAAAACCTTGCTTTGCTGAATTAATGGTGATATTTCTTCTCTAGGCAATAATCCTTTAAAATCAACTTGATTGTGGATTCCTAATTTTTTAGCTAACAGTTCCAGTTTTTCCCGTTCTGCACCATCTCCAACTATTATTAGTCTTGATTTAGGTTCATTAAGTTTTGCAAATGCTTTTAAAACTACGTCAAATCCCTTCCTATATATAGCACTTCCCACTGCTATATATGGGAAAATTCCATCAACCAAATTTGTTTTTTCTCTATATGAAAACTCATCAAGTGAAACGATATTAGGAACAACTATTGAATCAATTCCAAATCTTTCTTTTATATTTCTTTGTAAAGCAGTACCAACAGCAATCACCCGATTTGCTTTACTATATCCATATATAAAGTATTTTGTTCTGGATTCATCAAAATCATGTATTAATTCACTGGAATGTTCTGTAATTACAAGAGGTATATTATATTTCTCTTTAAGCTTTGCACCAAAATACCCTTGTAAGAAACAAAAGTGAGCATGAAGTATATCTGGTTTACCTTCATTTTTTAAGATTTTTTTATAGATTTTTTTAGCAAAAAAAACACTTAAAAATGCAATAATAAAATTTGGAACATTACCTACTGGAAAGGCATAGTTGTAAACTTTGACACCATTCTGTTCAAATACTTGTAAACCATATTTTCGCTTTCGTAAAATGGAACGTAAATCAAGAGAAAGCATTACTACCTTGTTTCCAATAGACGCTAAAGCTTTAGCCTGATCAAATTCAAAACAGCCAAGCATTGGATTTTCAGGGAATGGAAAACCTCTTGTTAGTTCAAGAATATACATTTCTTTTCTCCTGCTTCAGTTGCTTTTCAATAGAATATGGAACAGCACTAATAATAGCAAATGGCAAGAATAAAGATGTCCCATGAAAAACTGATTCTGTTACTGAATGAATAATGCAAAATGATTGATAAAAAATTGTCGTAAACAAATATACTTTTTGATTTGAATACAAAGAATTACTTCCAAGCTTTTTATAAACAAATATAGCTTTATTTAATGGTATAAAATAAATTCCTAAAAACAAAACAAAACCTATAAGTCCAGATTCACACAACACTTGCAAATAACTATTATGAACAGAAAGATTCGAGAATTCCGAAAACGATGCATAACCATTGCCTACAAAAGGTCTTCTAAACCATAATTGAACAGCACTTGACCACAAATAACCTCTAGCTTCATTTTCTACACCTTTAGATTCTAAAATTCTTGACAATATTCTTTCACCGTAACTAGTAAAAATCATCATAACTAAAAATGCAACAAACATTAAGGAGCCAATGACCATTATTCGCTTACGAATAACCTTATTGCCAATGGCTACAAAGAAGCATATACATAAAGCAAGAAGCATAGCTACTAGTGGCATGCGTTTATTCGTGATTATCATCGAAAACATAGAAAGTCCACAAACACAAACCCATTTGATATATTGTTTTCTTGAATGATTTTTCAATAAAATTGTCGCAAAAGAGAAACCAATAATTGGCAAAATATTATGACATTGGTATGTTATATAGGATGACAGTCCTGTGTAATAACCGTTTTTTACAAGTCTGAACATATTTGCAGTAATAGATTCAGGATAAAGCCATTTTATTAATGGTTCTAATAGTTTAGGAATAAAAACTTGAATAATCGCAGCAATCATAAATATACAAGAAAAAATCAAAAGATATTTAAAGAAATATTCTTGCCAATCTGTTTTATTAGCGAAATACAAAATAACTAATAATTCCATTGCCCATATTACAACAGAACTATACATGTATGGAGATTTAGTAGTAAGCATTGTCGACAGCCAATATTCAAACATGTATAAAAGCCATATAATTACCAAAGGACATATATTTTTTGAAATCCTAAAACGCAACAACAAGATGGAAAAAAATGGTACGATCACCATCACAAGATAAACAGGTAAAGTTTCTTTAGGCAGTTTTGACTCTGTAAAAAAAGAAATATAAGGCAGAAAACACAAAACACAGAATGAGAAAATGACAATAAAATAATTTATTCTTCGAGTTCTTAACTTATTCATCATTTACATCTTTACTCATTTTTATTTGAAGAAAGTTCTCTAACAATCTGTCTGACCCTATGTATCCATAAGTTTCTTTCCAACAAGGATTCTCTTATTGCTTTTTGAATATCTGAATATAAAACATTATCATTCATTAATTTTTCAGTAGCATCTGTATATTTTTTTATTTCACCTTCTACAGCAATACCAATCTTTTCTGAATTTACTAAATCTGCAATTGCCTTATTATTAATAACCACCTGGGGCAGTCCAAAACTCAAGTATTCAAACACCTTTACAGATATTGCAAATCGGCTGTATTTATAAGAAGAACTGCCAACATTAAATGCAACGGAAGCTCTTTTATATAGCTCTACAAGCCCATTACCACTTGTATGATGTACTTCAAGCCAGGGGGCATTCTTACATGGATGTTCAAAGTCTTTCCACTCATTTTCTCGGCAAACAAGAATAAGTATGTATTCAGAACCACGTCTGTTTAATTCACAAAATACATCTAGCAAAAATCTTACATTATAATATCCACTGATTCCACCTACATAGATTCCTGTATGATTGTTTATACGGTTCGGCATAATCTCAAGATGATTTTCACCTGCAGGTGGTAAAGCCCGTATATCATGATATTTAAGCAAAGTTTTACATTCATCAGACGGAACATATATAATATTACAATATTTTAAAACTTTATTAGTTAATGATTGTAAGAACAATAAAACTTTATCTTTTATCTTTCCAGAAATTGAAGTTCTACGTGGAAATTCTTTTGGAAATTGCCAATAAAAATCTCTATAAAAATACCCTGTCGGAATACCAGCTTTACAAATATCTTTTATGAGTTTTCTGTCTGCATGGCGCATTATTGGATATGTCGGAGATTCTATATAACATAAATCAGGTCGTTTTCTTTTTATTTGTTTTCTTATTTTCTTTATATTAGATAACCGTTCTTTTGATACCTGTTCTCCTTGTAATACAATTACTTCATGACCTTCCTGTTTGAATGCATTTAACATTTTTGCAGGTCGGACTCCTGAACCAGAGAATATTTCGTCACTATTCACATAAGTTATATATAAAACTATCATAATTTTTTTTTAAACCAGTTCCCTTTGGATTTTATTTATTTCATTTCTCTGGCGAGTATACCTAAAAAGAAAACCAACAAATAAACCAAAGGCGGGTGAAATTAAATATGAACTTGAAACAGATAACTGCCCTAGGAAAAACGAAAAAGAAATAATGAAGAAAGCTTTATTAGCCCAATCCATATCTTTTTTTAATATTTTTATTACTCGACATGTTTTATAAAAAAAATATATTAAAAAAGGAATAGCGAAAATACCAAATTGTAATAATATTTCTATAATAAAATTATGTGCGTAAGAACCGTAAGGGAAACCTTTATTATGGTTTTGATTTAGTAATAATCGATCAGAATAAAACCCAGAAAATCTTATCGGATTATCTAAAAAATAATTCCATGCTTTTGCATATATTTCATCACGCCCAGAAGAATGAGAAACAAACTCTCCAGAAATAATTAAATTTACTGTTCTTGAATTATTAAAATGTGATTGTAGATAATTAGTAATTAATGGTGAAAAACAAAGAACAATAAACAGTATTAAAGTAAAACTAAATATCCATTTTATAAATCTTGTTTTATTACTATAAAAAAACATACATAACAAAAAACAAATTAAATGGCACAGAATACTACCTCTACTTC
>JAHAZJ010000189.1 GCA_018385315.1 Treponema sp.
TTTCTGCCAGGTGTTTGCGAACTGCAGCAGTCATAGCAAGACGTCCATCAGAGTCGATGTTAATCTTACATACAGCCAATTTAGCTGCTTTACGGAGCTGTTCTTCTGGAATACCAACTGAATCTGGAATAGATCCGCCGTATTTTTCAATCTCTTTAACATATTCCTGTGGAACTGAAGAAGATCCATGGAGTACGATTGGGAAGTCACCCAGTTTTTCAGAAACTTTTTCCAAGATATCAAATGCTAATGGAGGTGGGTTCAATACACCGTCAGCTCCACGAGTACACTGAGCTGGAGTGAATTTACAACGTCCATGAGATGTACCAATAGAGATTGCAAGGGAGTCACAACCTGTTTTTGTTACGAAGTCTACAACTTCTTCTGGTTTTGTGTATTTTGATTCTTCAGCAGCAACGTCATCTTCTACACCACCAAGTACACCAAGTTCAGCTTCTACTGTAACATCGTGTGCATGAGCATATTCAACAACTTTTTTTGTTTCTGCTACGTTTTCATCATATGGAAGAGCTGAACCATCAAACATTACAGATGAGAATCCGTTGTCGATACAGTCTTTACATGTTTCGAAGTTTGGACCGTGATCCAAGTGAAGAACAATCTGTGGGTTTGGACAACCAAGTTCTTTTGCATATTCTACAGCACCCTGAGCCATGTAGCGAAGGAGAGTAGCGTTAGCATAAGCACGAGCACCTTTAGAAACCTGAAGGATAACTGGTGATTTTGTTTCAACTGCAGCCTGAACAATAGCCTGCATCTGTTCCATGTTATTAAAGTTATATGCAGGAATTGCATATCCGCCTTTAAAAGCCTTTGCAAACATTTCTTTTGTGTTTACAAGACCGAGTTCTTTGTAACTAACATTAGCCATTTGTAACGTCCTTTTCGAGATTAGAAAATCTCAAGATTGAATTATCTATATAATATGTTATTACAATAAAAAATTCAATGTTTTGAATAACTGTATAAGTAATAAGAGGAAAAATTGAATAACATTTTTAATTGGTTTGACAAAGAAACTTATAGGAAATATAATAAATTTTAGTAATTTTTTTTATATCTTTTGTCGATAATAAGGTAGAAATCTTTATCGTTATGAAAAGGAATTCAAGGAGTTTTGCATGAAAAGGGGACTAAAAGTCTTAACTTGTCTTGTATGCACTTTTGTAATTGGCTTGCCAATTTTTGCACAGCCAAATTCAAAGAGTATTGAGACTTTCATTATTGATGATTTTGATTCAGCCGGTGCTCAGAATTATGTGTACAACGGTGAAAAGCTTAGCTGGGATTGGGCTGTTAATTCAAGCCGATTCGTAGCTGAAGGATATCCATTAACAGGATACTATGATGGAATTCCAAATTCTCTTAAAGTATTCAAAAAGGGTAGTGATGTTGAACCAAAGGTATTTGGTGTAAAAACTGCATTCAACCGCAAAGGTGATAACTGGTTTGAAGTTTACCCAACAAAAGATGGAAAACCATATGAAATTCCATTTATTGGTTCAGTAACACAGGTTGATTTCTGGGTTTGGGGTGCAAATTACAAGTATTTCCTTGAATTAATGGTAAGAGATGCTTTAGGACGTGTTCATGTTCTTCAGTGTGGAAGCTTAGCATTTAATGGTTGGAGAAATATTATTATAAATGTTCCTGGATGGATTCAGCAGCATTCACAATTACGTTCAGGTCCAGAAAACATGACATTTGTTGGATTTAGAATCCGTTCTGATGCAGAAGAATATGTTGATAATTACGTTATTTTCTTTGATCAGATTAAATATACATCAAATTCACTTTCATTCATCTATGATGGTTATGAATTGAAAGATGTTGACTTTGGTGAAAGTTCAGGTGAAAGTTCAGGAGATGGAAAATGAGAAAATTAGTTGCCTTATTAGTTGCTTTTACAGCAGCTGGAATGTTGTTTGCTCAGAGTATTGCAGATCCTAATCCTGAAACTGTAGGTGCAGATTCAGCAATGCTTTCTTTGCGTGAAATTTCCGTTGATAGAATGGAAAGAGAAGGACAGTGGTATGTTCATATTTCTCCAGATGATGGTGTAATTGCAGCTCGCCTTTTTGATGGTAGCCCAGCAATGAAAGAACCATTAGTTGGTGAAGAATCTACAAGTGAAGATGATACACAGGTTCTTGGTGTAAGAGTTGATTTCTTCCGACGTGGTAAGGATTCATTTACAATCACTTCTGGTCGTCCATTAGCAGTTGAAGGAACTGTAAAAACAGTTTCATTGTGGGTTTGTGGACGTAATCAGGAACACGATATGTATGTATTAGTTCAGGATTATTTTGGACGTAACTTTGAATTGTATCTTGGAAACCTTGGTTTTAGTGGTTGGAAAAAACTTACTGCAGTAGTTCCACCAAGTCCAGATGGGGAACATGGTATTGTTCAGAGCAGTGCTTATTATGGTGACAAACCTGGATTCAAGATTCTTGGTTTCAGAGTTGATTGTAACCCAATGCAGGCTCGTGGACAGTTCTATATGTACATTGATGATCTTCGGGTTGTAACAGATCTTTATGAAATGGAAAATCGCGACGAAGATGACATGTTGGATAACTGGTAATCTTTAGAAGTAGTGCAAACTTAATATATAAATCCCGGGCAAATGTTCGGGATTTTTTTTGTTTAAATATATTTTGAAAAAAAAGAAAAAATAAGATACTGTGTAAATATGAATAATAATTTTTTGCCAGTTTGTAAACAGGATTTGATTGACAGAGAAATTGAAGAAGTTGATTTTGTATTTGTAAGTGGTGATGCCTATGTAGATCATTCAAGTTTTGCTGCTGCTTTATTAGGAAGATTACTTGAAAAAAATGGTTATACTGTTGCTTTATTGCCTCAGCCAGACTGGAAAAATGTTGAAAGTTTTAAAATTTTTGGTCGTCCTAAACTTGGTTTTTTAGTAAGTGGTGGGGCAATGGATAGTATGGTCAGTAACTATACTGCAAATAAAAAACCTCGCTCTCAGGATGATTATGCTCATGGTGGAGTTGCTGGACATAGACCTGATAGAGCAATAATTGCCTATGTTTCAAAAATTCGTGAAGCATATAAGGGTGTGAATGTAATAATAGGTGGTATTGAAGCTAGTCTTCGAAGAACTTCTCATTATGATTATTGGTCAAATACTGTTAAACGTTCTATATTGCTTGATTCTAAAGCAGACTTGTTAATATATGGAATGGGTGAACATTCTATTTTGGAAATTGCAGAACAATTAAGGGCAGGTGTCCC
>JAHAZJ010000191.1 GCA_018385315.1 Treponema sp.
TTAGGGACCTGGAAATAGCCGTCCATAAATTCTTTTGACACTTTTTTTACGTCGGTGATTTCTAAGCCTTCTACTACAGTGTCGTCACGGAGTTTTTCAACTTCGGTGCTTGGATATGCATCATATGGGTTTTCGCTGTCATCGTATTTCGAAAGAATGTCAAAATATCCAACGATGTCATCAACTTGTTTTTTGAGAGTTTCCATGTTTGTACTTTCAGGTGAAAGTCTAGATAAATAAAGCAGATTTTCAAGAGTCTGCGGATCAATTTTTTTGTGTTGTGTTGCCATAAGTAAATATTATATAGAAAAAAGAAGGATGTGTCATCTATTGTATTTTTATCTGTATTTTTATCCCTGTCCCCAGCATTTATACCGAGGAATTTGTAAAGAGGGGGAGAAATTTGTTCTTTATTTTCTTTCCTTTGTAGATATATTATTTTCTTGTCGTATTTCTGTAATTTTTCGCCCTTTTAGTATTTCAAGGTACTCACCTGGAGTAACTACAAAAGGTTTTACTGGAAAATGAGATATGTTTCCTGTAACTAAATAGGAAGGTTTTCTTGATAAAGATACCTGATAAAAAACTATGTCATCTTCATCTGGAAATTTGAACTTTTCTATTTTTTCTATAATATCCTTTGATAATTTTTCATCTATACACAATGCCCTCTTCTTAAAATCATTAATCATTTTTCCAATTCGTAATTTTGAAAATCCAAATATTGGTCTCGATAAGACATCTTTGTACTCATCCAGAATATCCTGATTATAAAGAGGAATAATATTATTGTCCGTATAAAACAAATTATTCATTACCATAAACGGCTTTGATTTATTGTTTTTATTATGTTCTGCAAGCAAAGAAGAAACCAAAACGTTCGTGTCTATTACAACATAGTGCATTTACATCTTTCCTTTTCTTGATTTTCTTACAGCAGCAATTTCTGCATTGATTTCATCTAGGGTCATTTTACTTGCTCCACTTTTTGCAGCTTCCTGTTGCATTGCAAGCATATTATCAACAGCAGATAAGTAGTTATATTCATTTTCATTATTAAGGGAAAATGGGATGCCATCTGTCTGGACGGCTTTATTTAAAAAAAGACGAATTGCAGAGGACAAATCTAATCCCATCCGTTCAAATAATGTTGTTGCCTTTATTTTTAGTTCATTATCTAGCCTAATCTGAACAATGTTATTCATATTATACTCCTGATTCTGTTTGTAATGATATTGTAATTACACTCTAAATATAAAGCATACTAGTCAGTTTATCAAGTAAATTATTAGCTGGTAGACATGTTGTTTATTTTGTATTTTTATCCCTGTCCCCAGCATTTTTCCCATTAAGATGATGGGGACAGGGATAAAATGAAAAAAAATATAAAAACTTGACATATATATCACACTGCGATATATTATATCTAACTTCGTTATAACGAGGTGCGATATATCGAAATACAATACTTAAAGCGGTCTTCTGCCTGCCCGCTTATTAAGGAGTTAAAATGGATTCAAAAATCAGGCGTGTTTATGTTCCAATGACAGAAACCGGCTTTTACATTCTCTTTTGCCTTCAGAAAGAAATGCATGGCTACAATATAACTCAAAAGGTAAAAGAAATAACTGAAGGTCAGGTAGAAATTGGACCGGGCACAATGTACGGAACATTAGGAAAAATGGAAAAGGATGGTTTGATTGAGTTTGTTCGGGAGGAAGAAAAACGTAAGCTTTATAAAATCACGCCAGTTGGAAAAGAAGTTTTGCAGTTAGAGATTGCAAGAATCAAAAGACTCTATAAGAACATAGGAGAAAATTAATTATGAAAAATAAAAAGACTCTTTTCAGATTTTTTACACTTTTTGAATATGAAGAGGAAGAAGCCTTCCTTGAAAATCAGCATAAAAATGGCTGGAAGGTTACCGGCTATAAACTCCCCGGCTTTTACAAATTTGAAAAATGCGAGCCGGAAGAAGTAACCTATAGAATTGATTTTACAAATGAAAACGGAGCAAATAATACTGAATACCGCCAGATATTTGCAGATAACGGCTGGGACTTCCTCTGGTCTGTAAACGGCTTTTCAATCTTCAGAAAACCTGGTGCATCAGACAGTAAGAACAATAACGAAATCTTTACAGACAATGCATCAAAACTTCAGATGCTTCAGAAAATACATCAGCGCAGACTTCTGCCCTTTATTTTTCTTTTTCTTTGGATTGTGATTCCAAATTTTATAAAAGCAATTGACGGTGAATTTGGTTCTTCTTCAATGGATATGATTCTTTCAGTATTGTTTACATTAATGCTTGTGTTTTACACCTATGTTATTGTAAAAAGCTTTATAAAAATTAAAAAAATAAAAGAAAAACTTCAGTAAATTAAAATCACGTCATTGCATTATTTTATTTTACAATGACGTAGATTATTTTGTTTTACCGTTTTACACACTTTTTCTACTACAGGATTTTTAAGTGAGTTATACTTTATCCCTGTCCCCAGCATTTTTAAAATAAATGCACCTCGTCCTGATCTATTTTTATAACAATTTATTAATTTCCTGCCAGCCCCGGATAAGAGATTTCATCACCCCAGCCGACAATTGTCTCGTAAAAATCCTGAACCTGAATGAGCCCGTAGGAAAAAAGGAAGGCCCTGTCTTTTTCGTTAATTTCGTCCAGACTTTTCCAGACAACTTCTCTAAGAGGAGGATTGTCAGAGCCGGCTTCTTCGAGATCGTAGCCTGTAATTGCCTTCTGATCTTCTGAAACTGCAACTTCAAAAGAATATTCTTTTCTTCCGTGGGAATAGATTACAGCAAGTGGTTTTACAATTGTACCGTCCAGGCCGCACTCTTCTTTTAGCTCACGCAGAGCCGCCTGCTCGGGAGTCTCTCCTTCTTCTATGCCGCCACCTGGTACAGAAAAGAATTCTTTACCGTTGTTTGCGTTTTTATAGCAGAGTCTTTCCATTAAGATTTTTCCATCGCGGATTACAATTGCGACGCTTCGATTTTTGTAATTTGATTTTTTTTCCATAAATTTATACAGATGCTGGGGACAGGGATAAAATTAAAAATACTAAAATTTTTATCATATATTCTCTCACTTTTCTTAAATTACATTAATTTGGCAACGTCAGTTCCTTACTTTCTTATTCAATTATTCCTCATAATATGGTTGATCTATGGTAATTACACACATAACAGGTATTTTTGCTCTGGCCCGAATGTTTGTAAATAATGTCTCTTTCAGTTCATCATCTGAAAGCTGACAGTCAAAAGGTTTTACAACATCAAAAATAAGGTTTGAATTATTGGTTCCTGGAACAATGCGGACATCATGAAAAGACATGTTTGGAGAAATTTTCTGAGTTTCTTCTTTTATTATCTGACGAAATTCATCTAAATCCTTGTTATTCAAATCAACTGGATCCATATGAATAATTGTCTGGCAATTAAATTTTTGTGACAAAGTATATTCTGCTAAATCAATTTCTTCGTGCAAATCAAAAATATTTTTATCTCCTGGAACTTCTGCATGAAGAGAAATCATCATACGTCCAGGACCGTAGTCGTGAACTACCAGGTCATGCATGCAAATAATGTTGTGAAATTTTGAAAGTTCCTTTTCAATTTCTTCTGCCAGATCTTTTGTTGCAGCCACACCTATTAAAAGATTTACAGTTTCTTTTGCAGATTCAAAACCAGTTTTTAAAATAAACAGCCCTACAATAATTCCTGCAACTCCATCTACCGGGAATGAAGTAAATTTTGAAGCAACAAGGGATACTATTACAAGGAAAGTAGTGATTGTATCTCCGAGGCTGTCTTTTGCAGTAGCTTCCATGGCAACTGAATCAATTTTTTTACCAACTTTGTGGTTATATAAATACATGTATGCCTTTACAAGAATAGAAACCACCAAAACAACAATGGCTGTTATACTAAAGGTGACAGGTTCAGAATGTATTAAAGATTTAATTGAACTTTTTACTAATTCCACACCCATCAGCAAAATTAAAAATGAAATACCTAATGCTGCAACATATTCAATACGACCATGTCCAAAAGGATGTTCAGGATCAGGTTTTTTACCAGAAAGTTTAAATCCAAGAATTTGAACACAAGAAGATGCTGCATCAGAAAGATTATTAAAAGCATCAGCAACAATAGCAACACTTGCTGTAATTGTGCCAAAAATCAATTTAAAAGTAAAAAGAAGAATATTAAAAAAGATTCCAACTGAACCACATAATACGCCATAATTCTGACGAACATGAGGGTCTTTATAGTTTGTATAATCTTTTATAAACATTTTTGACAAGAATTTTATCATTTTTCCACTTCCCATTTACAAAAATTTATCAAGAAAAATCATCCCTGTCCCCATCGTATTTAAAAAACGATGGGGACAGGGATAAAAAAAACTAAAAAAAATTATTTTCTAACGTAAACAGCACTTTCTAGAACATCTTCCACATCATCAGAAAGAAGTTCAAAGAAATCATAACCTGTCATTTCTTCAATGTCGTCTATTGAGCACAAATATTGTTCCCAATCACCATTTTTAGAAATGCCCTGCTGATTTGGAACATTAATTGCAATTGCCGTTGCTTTAGAATCGACTCTTTCCAAATCATTTTTTCCATCTGGAATTGCAATAACAACCTTCCAAGTATGAGAAGGTACTCTCATATTACGGATTGTGCCATCTTTCATTTTGATTTCGACTTCTTCAAAATATCCAGTTGCACCAGTTCCACCTTTTCCATATGGACCAGCAATAATATAAACTTCATTGCCCTGTGTAACCAACTCTCTTTCAAAATTTTCAAAATGCATCCATATTATTCGGTTATTATCTGGCGACTGTGGCATCATATTTGTCATTAAGAATGTCATTGAGTTATCACCCTTTGTAGCAGTGCGGTCTGCAGATGGACAAACGTGACCACGGTCATAACCATATGTGTTGTACTGATAGTCAGCCTTTTTAACTGCATACCAATCTTTTGGCAAATCTGGATCTGGTCTAAAGTCATCCATACGGTCAGAATCGCCCATATCATCTTTTTCCAAGTGCCATGCAACCCAGTTTGGAATTAACAGTTCATCGTTATAAGAAACAGTGTACTGATCTTTAATCATAAGATAATTTGTGTTTGCATTTAATTCTTCAACAGCATCAGAAGGATTTCCAAAAAATAATGGATCGTTTTCTGCATATCCAAGGTCTCCATCAAAAGAATAACCTTTTTCACCAGCAACAACTTTTTTAGTTGCAGCTGCTGGTTTTTCTGTTTTAACAGGAGCCTTTTGTGTTGATTTTACGTCTTCCGAAGTTTTTGTTTCAACCTTTCCAGAAGCCTTTACTTCTTCTGCTTCTATTGCAGCATAGTTTTCCTCGTCTGTTGCAAAATTTTCTGTTTTTACAATGTCAATGATTTCATATCTATTTGTGTAAACATACCAGGCAGCATAAATAGCGACAATAATGAACACTAGAACCGTGAACCATTTTTGTGCTTTTGATTTAGAGCTTCTTTTACGATTAGATTTTGATGTCCTTTTTGAACTTGAAGTTTTAGTTGTTTTTTTTGTAGTAGACATGTTTTTACTCTAACATATTTTTAATATGGAAACAACCTGATATAATTCATCATATGAACACAGAAGAAATGCAAGATTATTACCGCTCTTTTAACAAGATTAAACTTTGGAATGAAATTACAAATCAAATCTTGAATTTTGGAATTCAATATACAAATCCATCTTTGGCAGATTATGTGGATATGAACTGCGGAGGAATTCCAGAGGGAGATTTTGAACAGGTTGTAGACTTAAACGCTCCCCAGCAATTTATCAGCATGTACATGAGCATTGTTGAAAATAGATTTGCTTTTGTTGTTTCAGCCTTACTTTCTGTAACAAAAGATTTTCTTACTCCAATTCAAAATTTTTGTCAGACGGTGGGGACAGGGTTGAATATTAAAAACATAGATACCCTAAAAAAAGCGCATCAAATTATGAAAGATTTTCTTTTAGATGGTAATCACAAGGAAGCATGGGAAAAAGCAAATGGTGATTTAGCCGTTTTTTATAATCTTGAAGAATTCTTCTTAAATGGACTTTTTAGTGAATCTGATTTTACTGCGTCGGTTTCTTCCACTGGTGATGTAAAGCTTAAAAAAGAAAACAAACAAACTACACACAGCGCAGTTACCTAAAATGGCAGGGATTTTAAGTGAAAAACATTGCATTATGAGAGTTTCAAGCATTTATGGCCGTAAATGATTGATTCATTTATAAGGCGGGGATGTGCTTTATAAATTCTGCCCCTTCCGGGCCCATGGTTTGAATAAAGAAAAATAAAAAACCCGGGAAGTCTTAGAGTAAAAGTACGGGAGCGAAAACGGGACTACGAAGTGCCTCTGAAGCTGACGAGCGCAGCGAGATGGATAACTTCCAAACAGCTTCAGCGAGCAACTTCGTAGGTACGTTGTAGCGGTAGTACTTTTACTCTAAGACGATGTGTGAAGTTTGTTTGTTATTTTTCTTTAATTTAAACCTACAATTTCCATTTATGGGAAATCTGTAAAGAAACAGAGCGCCCCTCATCCAAATGGTTTGACTGTAAAGTTGGCAAATCCGCAATAATTATTCCTTCTTCTGTTTGAATTCTAAATCTGGTTTTATCCCCAAGAAAAGCAGAAGAAATCACCGTGCCTTGTATTTTATCTGTCTTTGAATCATTATCTATTGTTACTTCCGTCAACCACTCTGGACGAACCATATAGGACTGCCCTTGCAACTGCAAAAAATTTGCCCGACCTACAAAATCGGCCACAAAAGCATTGGCTGGTTTATAATACACATCTCTAGGGGAACCAATCTGCTGAAGTGTTCCATTATTAATGATTGCAATTGTATCTGAAAGCGAAAGGGCTTCTTCCTGATCATGAGTAACATAAATTGTTGTTATACCAAGCTTATGCTGAATTTCTTTAAGTTCATCACGAACTTTTTCACGCAATTTTGTATCCAGGCTGGAAAGAGGTTCATCCATCAATAAAACTTCAGGATTTAACACTATTGCTCTGGCTAAAGCAACTCTCTGTTGTTGTCCACCACTAAGTTCGTGTGGATAACGAGACAAGTAATCCTGTAAATCAAGAATTTCAGTCACATCATGAACTTTTTCCTGTAATTGACGCTTTGAATATTTTATAATTTTCCCATTAGAATCCACATATGTATTATTGACTTTTAACCCATACATAATATTTGCTTCTACAGAAAGATGAGGAAACAAGGCATAATCTTGAAAAACCATGCCTATTTTTCTTTTATTTGGTTCTACATCATTTTGATTAACACCATTTATATAAATAGAACCTTCAGTTGGATTTAAAAAACCTGATATACAACGAAGCAAGGTGGTTTTTCCACAACCACTAGGACCGAGTAATGTTGTAAAGCTACCTTTTTCCACTTGAAGAGAAAAATTTAAAACTGCAGGCTTTTCTTTATTTTTATATGAGTATGTCAGATTTTCAATACATAATGCTTTTTCAATATTGCTCATTTTTTTCTACTCCATATTTTGATTATTAAATTTCCTGCAGCCAGCACACCAAAAGTTATAAGCGTCAGTACTAAAGCAAGGGCAGCCGCATCTCCCCAGAATCCCTGTTCCGCCAGATTTAAGATTTTTATAGAAGCTAGTGGAGTATTAAAGGAAACCAGAAAGATTACTGCGCTCATGGTTCCTACACCTCTTACAAAATCATATATAAAAGAATAAAAAATACTTCCCTTCATCACTGGCATTAATACGGTAAACAATGTCCTGACTTTTGAAGCACCGAGGGAGACTGCACCATCATCCATAGTAGTTCGTATCTGTGAAAATGCAGAACTGATTATTCTATATGAAAAAGGCATAAAGCCAATTGAAATTGCAATCACAATCAATATGGAAGAATTCGTATACTTTAACCTTGCTGCGGCCAGTGATATAGCAAGACCAAATAATGTTCCAGGAATTGCAGAAGGCAACTGAGCTGAAATATCAATGTATTTTTTTAATGGTGATTTTGTTCTATAAACAAGGTAACTGGAAATACAGGCGATAAGTGTACTTAAAAAAGCTCCCATTAATGCAAAGAAAAGACTGTTCTTTAATTCACGTCCCCAGCGACAAATATTTTTTATATGATTTAGAGTAAAAGTTTTATTGATTCCCCAAAGTTGTTGAAAGGCTCCTGCAATTATTGCAAGAAATTGTGCCAGAACACAAAGAGAAATAAAAGCACAAAAAACAGTAAGCAGAATTCTTACTAAAAGTGATTTTTTATTGTGAGCATCATTTTTATCAGGATCAAAATTTCCTCCACGCCCACCAATTGTAGCAAAGTTCATATTTTTATTAAGTTTACTCTGCCATAAAAACAACAAGACAGATGGAATTACCAGCATAATCCCAAGTACAACACTGGCACTTTTATTAACCCAGCCTGTAAGCTGCGTATAAATTTCTACAGCAAGGACCTTATATCTGCCGGCTACAATCATAGGATTTCCAAAATCACTCATTACAGAAACAGCAATAAACAAAAAGGCTGAAACAACACCTGGTAGGGACAGGGGTAAAGTGATAGTTGAAAAAATTTTAAATCCACCCGCACCCAAACCTTCCCCAGCCTTTTCAAGAGAAGGATTAATTCCTTGCAAAGTCTGAACAAGAATCATGTAGGCCATTGGAAAAAAACATAATGATTGGGCAATTAAAAGTCCCCAAAAACCATAGAGAGAAACATCAAGCCCTAAAATTGTATGAGTAATAAATCCCTGACGACCTAGTAACAAAATAAAAGACAAGCCGCCAACAAAAGGAGGTGTTACCAAATGAATTAACGGAATAAAAGAAAAAAAACGTGCAAAAGGAATATTTCCTTTTACAACAGCATACGCATAAACAAAACCAATAAAAACTGCAGCAGATGTAGAACTGATTGTTTCCAGAAGTGTATTAATTGCCGCCTGTTTCCATACAGAAGAAGCCAAAACCTGAGTTACTTCTGAAGGCTTTGGCGTAAATAAAACACATAAGAGAGGAAATATAACTGTAACTGTTAAAAAAAGGCAAACACAAAGCCATATAAAAGTTAGACTTGTGCTGCCTTCAATTTTTATTTTACTTCTTCTGCCCATTTTTTAAGAACTTCATCCTTTTGTACAGAAGCCTTATTCACATCATAATCAATTAAATCCAGATTACTTACAGGAACCACTCCATCCACACCCTTTGCATCAGGATTTACTGGAATTGTAAAGTCAATGGAACTCATCAATTCCTGTGCTTCTTTTGAAAGCATGAAATCTACAAATTTCTGTGCTGCAGAAAGATTATTTGTATTCTTCATGATAGAAATACAATCCACATCACCAACAGTTTTTGGTGGTGCAATCATCTTTACATTAAAACCTTCTGCCTTATATTTTGCTAAAGCATGAATGTATGAAACACCAAGAGAATATTCTCCTGTACCAATCAACTTTGCTGGTGCACTTCCACTGTCTGGAAACTGGCCAACCAATGGGGACAGGGATAAAAGGTAATCCCAACCAGCATCCCAGCCAAGACGCTGCAACTGATTTTGCACAAAAAGATAAGCAGTAGATGATGCAACAGGATTTGTAAGAACAATTTCACCTTTATACGCAGGATTCAGCAAATCCTCCCAGGTTTTTGGTTCAGGAATATTTGGAAATTTCTTTGCATAACGTTCTTCATTAATACCTATTCCCAAAGTTAGCACACAAAATCCAGTCCATGTTCCATCTTCTGCAACAGCATATGATGGCAATTCTTTTGCCAATTTAGAACGGTAAACTTCAAGAGCACCTTCCTGTGCAGCCTGAATATGATAAGAAGAAGCACCGCCTAAAAGAATATCCGCTTGAGGAGCATCTTTTTCTGTAATAACACGGTTTACAAGTTCACCCGTTGAAGCTCTAAGGAATGTTACTGGAATACCAGTTTTTTGAGTAAACAGGTCAGTAAGAGCCTGAGTTTCTTCTTCATGAATAATTGAATAAATCTTTAGTTCCTGAACTTTTTCAGTTTTAGAACAACCAGCAAATAACAACATACTTATAAATAAAGTCAATATTTTTTTCATGGCTTTAATATATAAAATATCTGTATACATTAAAAGTATCAGTTTTTATATTTTTAATAGGTACAGTTTTTTTTATTTTCCCTTTTTTATTCCTCGATTTTTTATCCCTGTCCCCATCGTTTGAT
>JAHAZJ010000124.1 GCA_018385315.1 Treponema sp.
CTGATGATGGTCATGGATTGGATTTAAAAACTTTAGAAATGATGAATTCCAGAAAACTTACCAGCATAAAAAATCTCCACTTTGGATTGCAGAATATCAAACTGCGGCTAAACGAAATTGGCGGCAGTATTAAATATATCTCCGAAGCGGGAGAAGGCACCGAAGTAGAGATTTGTGTGGGAAAATAGGGGAGCTTTATCTTTATTTTTTGCCTTCTGCAATGCTTTTCTGTAATTCCTGAATTTTTTCGGGAGGTAGACTTGTGGCTTGTGCAATTTGTTCGACAGTAAGTATTTTCATTTTGATAAGATTTTCAGCTGTTTCTAAGGCTTTTTCGTTTCGACCTTTTGATAAACCTTCTTTCAATCCTTCTTTAATAGTAGCTTCTCTTATAGCATTCTGGTCACGTCGGTAAGTGTCAATAGAAAACTGACGGAACCAGTTTGAGTCTTCTTCACTCATTCTTCCTACAATTCTTTCTGCTTCCATAATTCCCTTCTCGCTTTCAGCTATCTTGTTTATATAGGCGACCTGTTTTTCGTCATCAGCATACGAAAGAAACAAGCCCCATTTCTGCACGGGCGTTAGCTCTGAAACTGGCGTTCCAACAAGTTTTTTGATTTCCAACAGGTCCAAGAATATGACATTCAGATGCTCAGCAAGTGTCTGCCCGTTTTTACTTTTCATAGTATACCATGCAAGTTCAGACTTGTCACCGTTGGAAGGATGAAAATTAAGTACTGAAATTTGATATACCTTTTCTGCAGACCAATTGCAACCTTTTTTAGCATTGTTGTTCAAAAGGCGGGCAACTTGAATCTCACTTCTTACAGAAAAGTCATATTTCTGATCCTGCCCCTGCATTTCTATATCTGCTTTTTCTCCATTATTAAAGGTCACAGAAACATCAAAAGTCATCTGCATTTGCGACGGAATATCAACAGACGGCTCGTTCGCAGAAATCTGCACCTTTACCACCTCTTTTCCCAGTATGCTGGAAAGAAATGATTTAAGGGCTTCATTAGATTCCTCTGTTTCTTGGGTAAAAATTGCCTTGAAGTTCACATCCATTCTGGGATTCAGCAGAGCTGTCGGTGATGGCCTTAAAGTGGTCTTTTTCTCTTTCATTTGATCTTTTTCTTTCATCAAAGCCTCCATGATATATAATTGCCTTGATATGCGATTTTAGGAAAAGATTTTGAAAAAAGAATTGGTATTTTTAAGTTATGTTAATTAAATACAATCCCAGAAAGGTCAAGCCCTAAGTTTTCAAGAATCCCTTTCATATTATCTTTATTTGCCCAAATTTCCGGCTCATAGCCTTTGCCTTCTCCCAGATAGTTATCGGGCAACCAAGTGGCGAAAGATGTGCTCGGAAGATAAAAATAGATTCCATTCTTATTGTATTCAACACAGTTTCCGTAAATCTGCATTCCGCCCGAATGAGTTCCAATCAGTTTTACATTAAGTGTGTCTTTAAAACGGTAAGCCATCATCCAGACCTCGCCGGAAGAATAACTCCAGTTATCTTGCGTGACATAAATAGTTCCTTTGTAATTTTTCTGATGCAAATTATTAAAAAACTGATACTGCTGATTATTTCCACCACCATGATTTGAACGAAAATCAAGAACAATGAAATCATATTGAGAAGCTTCGTCTGCCAAGTTCGGTAAATCGGCATATTCTTTCCAGTTAATGTCACAGCTGTTGTAACGCAGATAATAAGTGTTTGATGTAGTTTTCTTTACAAAAGTTTTATCCGAGTCGCTACTTCTTATGGAATCTTCGTCAAACTGCTGGTACTGGCGGTATTCAAAGTCGTTGTTATTGCTGATGTAAAGGTGAGTGTCATTTATACATTTGTCAAACAGAATTTTGATTTCATCATAATTGGAAACAGAATCCCAGACTTCTTCAGAAAATCCCCGTTCTACCATTGTGTCAAATCCAACATAATGATTTTTGAGAGTGGAGTAAATGGTTTCTTTTTCTTTTGTAAAACGAGAATCAGTTTCCGTTCCTGTAACGGATGCACACGAGAATAAAAGTGATGAGAGAAGAAGGATGATAAGTATTTTGACTCTATTGATTATCATGGTATTTTTTCCAAGTTATTTTACAATTATTCTCATGCAAAGAAAAGTCTGCATGAGGTTAAAAATTATAGCAATTTCATTTTTATTCCAAGTTTATTAGCATTTTCTATAAATGCTTCGATATTTCCGATTCCCCATTGGTTGCAGACTCTTATACTTATATTATTTTTTAATAGAATTTCATCTGGAAAATAACGTATATTCCGATCTGATGGAATTTCTTTAACAGGTTTTATGACACCATAAGTTTTATTCAACTGATTTGGGAATGCTTCAACTAGTTTTCCATATTCTGGAGTCGTTTTATCGACATAGCGTTTTACAGCCTCCAAAACAGCATTTCTTTTTGCATACCGCATTGAATCATCATTATCAAAAATGACTTTCTGTTTGTTTTTGTTAGATTTTGCTTCTTCATAGTAACAATCTGTTAGGACAAAAATTTGTCCGTTTTCTTCATTTTTGAATCTTTTTACAGAAATTGCTCGGAATTCATCTTCACCGATTTTGTTATAGTTTTCAATTTTGTCTATTATATCATGTGAGATTTTTTCTGCACAAAGTATTCCAACCCAAGAAAAATCTGAAGGTAATTTGTCTTTGAATTCATTTCCAAAAGACTCATTTTTGGACAGTTCTTTTATAATTTCTTCTTTTTGGTTTAGATAACCACTTAATTGTTCTTCTGCTTTTGTATCTGCATTTTCTAGTTTCAATTCTATGACTGCAATAATGTCATCTCCATACCGTGCAACAATATCGATACGACCATCCCCTTGCGTTCCATCCTTTTTATTTCTACCGTTAGAAATCGGAACTTCCCAATCCAAAATTTCTACATCACCATCAATTCTTGGATTAAAATTCAAGATATCTTTATTTTCAATAATCCAAGATTCCATGAATAATTCGCGTTTAAATGGAAATGGTTTTGTTTTTAAGGTTCCTGCTGAAAAATGACTATATATATTCATTTGATGCTCCCTTTTTTATGATTTATATTTATACTTTACCAAAGCGGTACATCATCGTTCTTATAAAATGGATTTCTCCATATTGATTTGTCATACTGATTTGCAGGATAAACTGTTATGCTTTTTAATTGTTTTTGAAGTGCAAAGGATGCGTCTATTTTTGCACCACCAATAAAGTTGCTTAAATCACATTCTTCATAACAGCTTCCTTGCAAATAAATGTTATCAGGAATAATTATTTTCTCTAAATTGTCATTCCACCTTAAATTATTAATAAATTTTAATGTACTTGGGAAATTTATTTCAGTAATACCAGTGTTCCACAATTTATATAAAACTTCGAGACCTTCAGGAAAATTCAAATCCTTAAGATTCGGTAAATCAGATATAGATAAACTTTTTAGTGTAGTTGGAAGTTTTATTGAAGTAACAGAGTGAGATGGACCGCGTAATTCGAAACTAACAACTCCTTCTGGAACAACGATTGAAGTAACATATGGTAAACGCATACAATTATATAATGATACAGTTGTAACAGGAAGCCCTTGTATTTCCGAAGGAATTACAATATGGTTACTTTCCCCTTTGTAGTCTGTAATCATAACTTGGGTAAAATCTTCATTGGCTTCGAAGTTAAAATCACTTTCTGGATTTGCTTTTCCATTACTTTTTTCATTCTTCTTGACTGATTCTTTTGCAGTTCCACTGCCAGAAACAGAATCCTTCTTGTCCGAACCAGCAGTAAAAGCCAAACTGATTATTGCCATTGAAAGAACGACAATTGATATTAATTTTTTTTTCATTTTCAAAAACTCCTATTCTTTTTATAAACTGATTCTATCAGTAAAAAATTTATTTGTAGTGAGAGAAACTTAATCAAAATATGATGTTTTATTTCATTAGATTTTGATTAACAATTTCTATTAAAATCCTTTTGTTTTCATGTTATAATTATATTTATGGCTGAGTTTTCTCTAAGCAAGTTCAAACTGGAACATACTGAATGCGATTTCAAGTTAATTCGCAAATAATCAAAAATTATGATATATTAATATTATAGAAGGAGGTAACACATGAGCGATAAGCAGATAGAATATTCAGTTTTCTGCATTGAGAATGTTGCAAAAGAGCTTGAAATATCTGGCGCAGAATTATTTAAGATTCTCAATTCTTCAGGCCTGCTTCATTCATACATCATACCTTCTTATGAAGCACTTCACACCCAAAGCAAGCAATATATCGTAAATGAAATTATCTCTGTTCTCAAAGAAAGGAATCTTGTTGCATGAAGCTTTATCACGGTTCAACAGTCATTGTAGATAAACCTCTTGTTTCTTACGGTCGCGATAACCTTGATTTTGGAAAAGGTTTTTACACGACAAGCATGCAGGGGCAGGCAGAAAAATGGATACAGCGTTTTATTTCTCTTGGGAAAAAAGGCATCATTAGCATTTATAATTTTGATGGCATTGATATTCAGAAAAAATATCGATATAAAAAATTTCCTGAATACAACTCAGAATGGCTTGATTTCGTTCTTGCCAGCCGTGACGGTTCTAAAGATTATTTAAATTATGACATCATAGAAGGTGGCATCGCAAACGATAAAGTTTTCAACACTGTGGAGCTTTATTTTACAGACCTTATAGATAAATCAACAGCCTTGCAGCGTCTAAAATTTGAACAGCCAAATAATCAGATTTGTTTTATCAATCAGCAGGTATTAGACACTGTCCTTAAATTTGAATCCAGCTATGAAGCAAAAGGAGCTCAAGTATGATAGCAGACCCAACCCTTTTGCAAATGAAATATGCACGCATAATTTCTCTTCTTGCTAAAAAAGCTGATGTTGATGAAGAAAAAGCAATGGAAATGTTTTACAAGTCAAATACTTGCATGCTTATGAGTAAAGGCATCAGCGACTTTCATTGTATGAGTGATGCCTATCTTGCAGAAGAAATAATGCTGGAACAAAAAGAGTAAACTCCTAAACTCTTTATATGTTATACTTTTTTGATGAGG
>JAHAZJ010000126.1 GCA_018385315.1 Treponema sp.
GTGCAGCGGATTTAACTATTTATCCATTTTGTTTTCAACCTTACTATGTAAGGTTGAAAACCCGAAAAAAAATTCCAAAATTTCGCCCTTGGCTTATGTGAGCTAAGGGCTTTTTTTATGATATAATTGTTTCATGGCATTATATTACGATTTACCAGTCTTTAAGGAAGTCTATCAGCTTACATTACGGCTTTTCCAATTAACAACGGATTTTCCCCGCGAATACAAATTTACTCTTGGTCAGGACTTAAAGCGTGACTGCATAATTCTCGTCCGATACATCTACCGTGCCAACAAAACAAAGGACAAAACTCAATATCTTGAGCAGTTTTTGGATCATTTTGAAATTGTAAAATTTGAAGTGCGCTTGTGTGCAGACCTAAAACTGATTACAATGAAACAGCGAGCCGAACTTTCTTTAAAGCTGGAAAGCATAGGCAAGCAGATTACTGCATGGAGAAATTCAGGCAGTAAGAGCCAGAATTTGCAAGGTTAAGGCTTTGCAGAGCGAGCCAGCTTTTGTGTAAAAGCGGCAGATTCACCGGAACAAAAAATGCAAAAAGAATTGCACGGCCAAAAGTTGCCTTTACATCCGGTATCCCAATTCTGGTGCAAATGCTTGCATCAGAGTCCATAGAAATCTGCTTTATCTGGTCGTCGTCCCAGTACGCTTCCAACGATAACAACGCATACAAACTCAATTTCAACAATGGGGACTGGAACAACAACAACAAGAACAACAACAACAATTACGTTTGTGCAGTGCGGGATTTTACACAAAAGCTTTTCTTTGATAAGAAACACAAAATAACGTGTTCTCCAATCTGATGTGTTAAGCTGAAAAAACTAAATTTAATTAAATAAATCATCCATCAAAATGACATTAGAGAAAACGTTGCTATATTCGTTTTTCTTTAATCCAAAGGTTGTTATTAAGGTACTTCGGATTACTGTCTTCGGAGAAACTTCTTTTTGAAGGAGAGATTCTCTGTCCATCAGAGTTTTATAATATTTATTGTCTACATCATATTCTCCGCTGTAAAACTTCAGCTCACACATATTAATTACATTATCATCCCTGATAATAAGCAAATCGATTTGAGTTCCTTCTTCATCGTCTGCTCGTTTAGACCAGGCAGAAGATGATGTATTTACACCAAAAATTCCCAGCGCTTTTTTTAACTGTTCAACATGATTGAAACAGACATTTTCAAAAGCGTTACCTCTCCAGGATGATAGTAAATGTGAATTTGTATTCTGCTGCCAGAATTTTTCATTTGTAGTTTTTAGCTCTTTTACAAGTTTAAGATAGAATAAACAGAATGGATCGACAAGCTTGTAATGAGTTTTTCGCTTATTAAAACCGAATGGAACATATTTAACAATAAAATCACCTGTAATAAGTGCATTTAGATTTTTTGTAATACTTATCCCATCTGTTAAATGCAATTTTTCAACTATTTCTGCTCTTGTATAACCTGCATTTTTTTTTCCAAGCAGATTAACAATTGATTTTACAAAATCCGGGTTTTCAAATACTGAGGCAAAAAGACGGTCATATTCATCTTTTAGTTTTGCATTCTTTGTAAAAATTATATTATCAATATTTTGAGCTAAGCTGAGTTCCCCATCTACATAGCCAAGGTAAAATGGAATTCCACCAAAAATCATATAACTTTGAACAATATCGTATCGAGAAAGTTTTACATTGTTTGATTTATAAAAATCTTCGCATTCAGAAAGTGTAAAGGGTGCCAGTTTTATTTCATGAGTAACTCTATCATAAAGTCCACCGTGTGCGTTAATGAGCTTGTCCAGAATCCATGAGTTTGCACTTCCGCAAACAATCAGCATAAGGTTTTTACGATGGCAGGCCCATGTGTTCCAAAATCCTTCAAAAGCTTGTAAAAAGTTTGAGCGAGGTGTATCAAGCCATGGCAGCTCATCTATGAAAATTAGCTGACGGGAACCATCGTCGATTTTTTGCAAAAACTTTTCAAGCAGGAAAAATGCATCAAGCCACGATTTTGGTTTATCGCATTCTTCCATTCCATGAAGGAGTAGAGATTTATAAAAGTGTTCAAGCTGATTTTTCATTTGACCTTTTGCCTCATCTTTGCTTGGTGCAAGACCAGCATGTCTGAATGTAATACGGCCAGCAAAAGTTTCATCTACAAGATATGTTTTTCCTACACGGCGGCGGCCATAAATCGCAACAAATTCTGCATTGTTTTTATCATAAAGCTTGTTTAATTCAGCAATCTCTTTTTTTCGACCAATCATAACCTTATTCCTTAATTAGAGATGAGTCTATATTTTTTATATTTCATCTCTAATTAAGGATAATAACACGGGTATATGTTGGTGTCAATAAATACTCTGAATTTCGAATTTAGTTGAGAATATACAAAATAAACTCAAAATGAGTTACGCTTATGTATGACAAATTTACAACTTAACCAGCATGTTTTTCATTTTGAAAACATCATTTTCAGTTATGCAAATATTGCTGACTGTAAAATTGTAGAAAAACTTGCAGAAGCTGTGAAGGGGACAATATTTGCAGATGCAGGATTTCTATAGCATCGTTGCTTACATGATTAACCGCAATCTGGAATTCTATCAAAACTTTTTCAGATTGCAGTTAATTTAGAAAACTCGATTTTCAAACTATATAGAAAGTTCTTGTGTAATTTTTCTTGTTTCTG
>JAHAZJ010000200.1 GCA_018385315.1 Treponema sp.
TGGAACAAAAACGTCCTTTGGCAATTGTGGTTCCGGGCGGCAGCTTTGAACACTTGTCTCAAAGAGAAAGTGAGCCAGTTGCTTTAGCGTTTAACAATGAAGGTTTTAATAGCGTGGTAATGGAATATAACTTAGTGCACGATGAGGGCAAGATTTATCCTGATGCGGGTCTTGATGTTTTATCAACTGTAAAGTTCTTTAGAGATCATGCGGAAGAATATAATTTAGATCCTGAACGCATTTTGACAATTGGTTTTTCAGCTGGTGGACATGTTGTCAGTGTAGCCAACAATATGGCAACTAGTCCTTTGTATCAAAAAAAATACGGTTTTGAAAAAGATGATGTATTACCTAATAAGACGATTTTGGGATATCCACTAATCAATATTGAAAAGATTGGTTTTCCTATTCCAGAAGATCAAAAGAATAAGATGCCAGAAGAGAAGGATCTTTTGGATAGTGCATTAGGTGTTACACGTGAAACACCAGATACATTTATCTTCCAGGCATGGGATGATCCAGTTGTTTTGATTGGAAACTCAATTGAATATATTGGTGCATTGAATAAGAATAAAGTCCCAACTGAAGTACATTTGTTTAATCACGGCTATCATGGATTTTCTTTGGCACGTCATAATGTACAAACTAAGGGTCGTGAATGGCAAGAAAATCCTCATGCAGCTCATTGGTTTAATTTGGCAATGGAATGGCTGAAAAGTGAGTGGGGAGAATAATTTAAGTTATGATAATTTGCTAAAGCGCCTTTACAGGCGCTTTTCTATTTGAAAGATACTAGCAAGAGATACATGAAAAGAAAATAAGAGAAGCCAAAAAATCCTCAGCTGATTAATAATCAACTGAGGGAAAATTTTTTATTTTAGTTTTGATTTATGCGATTTTCTTTTCTTAATTAGATTAAATATCCATCCAATAAAAAAGAAAAGGCTGATCAACACAAATTGTGTATCAATAGAATAGGCGAACCATTTAAAATTAAAAACTAAAGTCATAGCCAACCAAACGCAGTAAATTGCTTCGATTGGCAAAATTATGCGATTGATTTTCCGATTTTTTAGAATTGCGTGATAAATATCATGATTATGCATAAAATTCATCTACTTTATTAGGACAATATTAGGACCAAAATTATGTTCTTTTTATTCATAGACATAATCTTGTTCTCCTTTTAAAACTAATTTAAAATTACCGGTAATGTATAAAAATTACCGATAATGTATAAATCATGTAAAAAACCTCAATTTGTAACTTAGATTACTATGTAATTATTAATCGATTTAATTATTTTATCTTTCTTTTTTTATAAAAGAAATGTAATTTCATATATGAAATTAATTGGGCAATCTTTGAGCTAAGTTAGTTAAACCGTATGTAGCTAAAATATTTTTTATTTCTTCGGCTTGGTTAAAGTCAGATTTGAATAAATATTTATAATATTTGATCAAAAACTGGTATGTAAATAATTCAGGTATTTTTGGTAATTTATCTAAAAGATTAAATGCTTTTTGAGCCGCTGACTTGTTTTTATTTTGATAACAAATATATAAATAGTTAATACAAATACCGGCAACTCTATCTTGAGTTAAGAAATCTTGATCTCGAATATCTTGATATCGTTTAAATATCGAATTTGTTAGTAAAGAAATTTGATCAAAGTCAAATACTAACATTGATTGTTCTAAAAGATGGAGAGTAGTCGGACTTTCTGTCCAATTATCACGTTTTATAAATTCATTTATAATTTGTTTTTTGAATTTAGGATCAAGCTGATTTTCTTTCTTTTCTAAATAAATTAATGCAAGATTCGTTCTTAACTTAAGATCTGTGGCATCGTGTAATTTGTTTATTTTGTTAAGCAGTTTTTTTAATTCGTCTATATTGTTATCATAGTATGCTGCCATTACTTGTTGTGACAGTATAGTTTGTAAATTTCCTTCGTCATCATTATTGTAATCTGGTAAAATCTTGATGATAAAATCACTTACATTAATGTGATTAGAGGTGAGTAAAAGAAGAGTAGTTGATAAATTAATTTCTTGTGTTCCTTTTTCTATTCGAGAATATTGTGCTGCAGAAATAATATCTCCAATAAATTCTTTTTGTGATAATCCAATTTCTTGTCTGTAGTTTCGTAATGCTTCTGATATTTTCATAATGTATTTTCAAGTAAAAATAGGCTCTCATCATGAGAGCCTATTTGATTTCTTATTAATCCTTCTTTTCTCTGAAGAAGATAACTTCCTTAGAAGCTACAAATGGACCAGATGATTTATAAACCTTTAGTCTAATAGCCTTAGCAGATACATCACGTAATCCAACAACCTTATTCTTGCTGTCAGACTTCCAAGTAAGACGATCACCATATGGTTTAAAGTTGATTCCATCTGTAGAAGTTTCAACGCTAACTTCTACTGGATCACCTTGATGGTCGATCTTTCTAGGTACCCAAACCATGCGGCTTAAGTGTTCTAATTGATCGAACTTGAAGGTTAATTCAAGTGGTTCATCTTCACTTACGCCATTAACTGTTTTCCATTCGCTAGCTAATTTCAAATCGGTCAAATATTCAAGTGGGTGGTCTTTTTGACTGGTTAAATTGCTAGTGACCTTGATATTG
>JAHAZJ010000202.1 GCA_018385315.1 Treponema sp.
TGGAAAGCTTCTGGACACGCTGATCACTTCTCTGATCCAATGATTGACTGTCTGGAATGTCAGGCTCGTCATCGTGCAGATAAAATGATTGAAGACTTTGTAGTGGCACATCCAGAAACAAATCCTGGAAAACCTGTTGATACAATGACTCATGAAGAAATGGAATCTTTTATTAAAGATAATATTAATTGTCCAATTTGTGGCAGTAAAGAAAGAAAATATACAGCAGTTCGTGAATTCAACCTTATGTTCAAAACATATCAGGGACCAATTGCAGATGAATCACATCTTATTTATCTTCGTCCAGAAACATGTCAGGGTATTTTTACAGACTTCAAAAACATTGTTCAGTCTAACCGTATGAAAGTACCTTTTGGTGTGGCACAGGTTGGTAAATCTTTCCGTAATGAAATCATCTTTAAAAACTTCATTTTCCGTACTGCAGAATTTGAACAGATGGAAATGGAATATTTCTGTAAACCAGGAACAGAAGATGAAGTATTTGATCGCTGGAGAAAAGACCGCTGGGCATTCTATCTTAAATATGGTATTCCAGAATCTCAGCTTAAATGGCATCATCACGACAAATTAGCTCACTATGCAAAAGATGCATATGATATTACTTATAACTTCCCAATCGGATTTGAAGAAATTGAAGGTATTCACTCAAGAACAGACTTTGACCTTTCTCAGCATCAGCAGTATTCTAAGAAGGATATGTCTTATATCGACCAGGAAGATGGAAACAAAAAATATGTTCCATATGTAGTAGAAACTTCAGCTGGTTTGAACCGCAACTTCTTAATGTTCCTTTGTGAAGCTTATGAAGAACAGAACGTTTCTACAGAAGAAGGAAAAGAAGATTACAGAACAGTACTTCATTTAGATCCACGTCTTGCACCTATTACAGTTGCAGTCCTTCCTTTGATGAAGAAAGATGGTCTTGCTGAAAAAGCAAAGGAAATTCAGCACCTTCTTAAAGAAGATTTTGTAACAGATTATGATACTTCTGGTACAGTTGGTAAACGTTATCGTCGTCAGGATGAAGTAGGTACACCATTCTGTGTAACTGTAGACTATGATACAATTCAGGAAACAAAAGAAGACGGTTCAAAGAACGAATTGTTCAACACTGTTACAGTACGTTTCCGTGATTCTATGGAACAGGAACGTGTTTCTTTGGATGATTTAGTATTCTTCATTCAGAAATCAATTAAAAACTACAAACCAGTAGTAAGAACAGACAGATAAGAATAATTAGGAATGCGGAATTAGGAATTAGGAATTGATTTTCCCTTCTTGATTCCGCATTATATTATTTAGTGGAGGAGGGCTTCAGGAAAAGAATTGGGAGTAATTCCTAATTCACCATTCCGAATTCCTAATTGCTATTATGGACTACATTCGTCTTGGTAAGACAAATTTGTTAATTTCTCGTATAGCTTTTGGTGCAATGCGTCTTTCGGAAAGTTCCGTAGATGAAAATGCTGCTGTTTTAGTTCGCAAGGCTTATGAAGCTGGAATTAATCTATATGATACTTCTAGTAAATATCCTTTAAGTGAAAAGCTTTTAGGTGATGCATTATATGATATCCGAAATAATGTGATTCTTGCTACAACTACCAGTGCTAAAAACTGGAGTGAACTTACTGAAAATATTGAAAATAGCTTAATGACTCTTCATACAGATTCAGTAGATTTATATCAGTTTGAAGCTGAAAACTTTTTACCACTTCCAAATCAGGAAGATAGAATTTATGAAACTCTTGTTGAATTAAAAAAGAAAGGGAAAATTAAACACTTTGGAATTGTTACAACTGATTTTGAATTAGCTAAAAAAGCAATTGAATCGGATTTATATGAAACATTGCAATTTCCTTTTAGTGTTGTTAATTCTGATTATGCTAGTGATTTAATTAAAATGTGCGAAGAGCATGATGTTGGTTTTATTGCAATGCAACCTTTAGGCGGTGGTTTATTAGAAAATATTCCAATTGCTTATGGATTTTTAAATCAGTATGAAAGTGTTGTGCCAATTTGGGGTGTAAAATCTTTGGAAGAATTAAATCAGATTTTATATTTCCGTGAACATCCTCCTGTAATTGATGAAACCTTCCAGAAGGATGTTGAAAAAATCAGATCTTTTTTCAATTAATTTTTATAACTAATCACGAAAACATATTTATATCAACTTCAACTGTTTCATTATTGTCTGTTTTAGTTCCAGCCGCAGATGATGCCGCAGTTTGAGGTTTTGTTATTGCAGGTTCCGTTTTAGAAGGTTCAACAGGTGCATGGGCTGCAATTTCCTGGGCTTCCTGTATTGCCTGATATCTTTCTGCAACAATCTTTAAGATATCTTCCTGTTCTTTTCTTGTAAGAATTCGAACAATACTAATTCCTTTTGGATCTGTTGCAATGGTTTTTGGAAATCCCTGTTCATCTTTTTCTGTAAGACTTTGTACAATTGGATATTTTGGACTATCTGGATTTGTATCTACTACAACTGCAACTTTCTTGTTTGAAAGATAAACATAAGCTCCAATGGGGAAGAGTGAAACACTATAGAGTAAAGCTCTAATCACTGTATCATCATACTGTTTCTCGTTATTCTTAAGGATTTCTACCATAGCTTCGAATTCAGTTCTTTCACCTTTGTAAAGACGTGATGCTGTGATTGCTTCATAAGAACATGCAACTGCAATTATTTTTGCATTTATAGAAATTTTTTCAGAACTCAGTTTTCTTGGATATCCTGTTCCATTTTCTTTTTCATGATGTTCAAGAATTCCAAGTTGAACTGGAAGTGGAAATTCCAATTCTTTTGCAATTTGATATCCTAATAAAGGATGTTTAAAAATTTGTCCTCGCTCACCAGGTGTTAGTTTCTTTTCTGTCATGTAAATTGAAGGAGGAAGACGAAGCATGCCAATTTCGTGGAGTATACAGGTGATTCCTAATTCAATCATTTTTGATAATGGCATTTTTAGTTGAAGAGCAATAACTATTGCAAGAACAGTTGTGCGCATTGTATGACAAACAAGAAAGGTTCTTGAAAAAGTTTCTGTAGACTGATTAACACGTAAAATAAATCTGCGGTTTTCTTTACTAAAGATACAAAGTTCCTTTACAGTCTCGCTTAATTCATCCTGATTAATTTCTTTATGAGTTGCATAATGGGTAAATAATTTTTCAATATAGTTCATGTATTCATCGTAAATACTCTGAACAAGCCGAATTCTTGAACTATCACTTTTATCAAGCTGCTGATTTTTTGATTCTTCTATTGCTTTTTTTAAAGAGTCACCAATTCTTGTAGCTCTATTATCGTTGAATGATGATTCATTAACTTCTTCAGTTTTTGTTCTTAGCGTATTAACACCAATATCACCGCCTAAACTTAATGAACCATCACAATAGATTGTTGAAAATTCCCATTCTTTAAGTGCCTGAATTAATTCTGGAGTTATTTCTGCTGATTGAGGAACAAGAATAAAATTCTGATCAATTACAAGATCCCCTTTAAAAGTGAGTCCTTCTTTTAATGATTCAAGTGTTATTGTTTCCATTCTTTTTCCCCCAATTATTTTGCGTCATTTGGTGAATCAAGCAATAATTCAGCAATTTCTGGTCTTTTCCATCGTACTGCAATGGTGTAAGGGGTATCTCCAGATACATTCTTTACATTTTTATCGATTCCGTATGAAAGTAAGGCTTTTACAGTTTCAACAGAGCTTGTTTTTGCAGCATAATGAAGAATTGTATTTCCTTGAATATCAGTCATAGAGTTTGCGTATTTTACAATATTTGAAATCATCTGCTTATTATTATGTTCCAAAGCCATCGTAACACCATTTGTACCTTTTTTATCAATAGTCTGGAATGGATTAGCACCATGTTCAAGCAAAATTAAGGCAAGTGGATTATTGTCGGCTTCGATTGCGTAATTTAATGGTGTATAACCATCGGCATTACGTGTATCAATAGGGTAGCCTTCTTCTATCAATGTTGCAAGTAATTCTGGTGAGCACTTTGATTTTACAATAATATGAATTGGAGAGTTACCATCACTATCAGTAATATTGTAGTTTTTACCTAATACTGCTTTGATTGTTTTTATATCACTTTTTAGCGCAATAGAAAGAGGTGTATTACCTTGCTTGTCTCTAGAAAGTGGATTTACACCTGCATCTCGAATTAAAGTAATAATGCTGATATCCCCGGTTACTGCGGCTTCATGATATGCATTGCGTCCGTTAATCTCCTGAAGATTTGGATTTGCTCCATAATCAAGAAGAAGTTTTACCAAATCCCCATTTTTACCACGAATTGTATCCATTAAAATAGTAACACCGTTTCTATCGCTACAGTTTACATCTGCACCATGTTCAAGAAGATACTTTGAAACCTCATATTTTCCAGATAAAACAGCTTCTGCCAGTGGTGATTTCCCTGCACTGTTCTGGGCGTTGATGTTAATTCCAAGTTCAATTAATTTTTCTATAGAAGTAATTGCGTCCCATCTTACTGCAGCATGAAGTGGGGTACTACCAAGATTATCTCTTTCTTTAATAGATGCACCACCATCAATAATAAGCTGGATGATAGCCGGATTGTTTGTTTTTACTGCACTGAAAAGACAAGTTTCACCATTTGCATTTTTAACGTTTATGTCTGCACCCTTAATTAAAAGCGAAGAAATTGCATTTTCATATTGCCATTCAGCAGCATAATGCAAAACTGTATTTCCACTACCATCAGTTGATCTGATTGTTTTTGATGTAATAAGCCAGTCTTGAACTGAACCACCGTGTTTAAGGGCTAAACGTAATGGAGAATTATTGTTTGTGTTAGCAGAGAAAATGTCAGCATTCTTTTCCAAAAGCATTTCACCAACTTTCTGGCGATTTTTTAGAATTGCAAGGTAAAGTGCGGAGTTACCATCTCTGTTACGAATATTTACATCTTCTGTAAGACTTACAATATACTGAATCTTAGATAAAGGTGCATCTTTTAAGATTGCAATGTGTAATGGAGTATTTCCTTCTGAATCCTGAGTATTAATATTTGATTCATTTACAGTTGCTTCAAAAATTTCGTTGTTACTTGTAAAAGCAATTGTAAGTGGGGAATTTCCATTTGTATCCTGAGTGTGAATATTTGCTCCGTGGGATGTAAAGAGTCTTGTAGTTTCAACATCCTCCTGCTGAATAGCAATTTCCAGTGGTGTTACACCTTCCTTGTTTCGGGCATTAATATCAGCACCATTTTTTGTAAGTTTTTCCAGGAGCTGAACATTTACTTTAAGCATAGCAGCTGTATGAAGAATTGTGTCACCATACATATCTTTTTGATTTAAGTCTGCATGATTTGCAATAAGTAAATCATAAGTCTGCTGGATTTTATCCTGTGGAATAATAAGAAGAATAGGTGTTTTTCCTAAATTGTCTTTTGCGTTAACATTTGCCCCTGCGTCTAAAAGCATAGTTGCAATTTCAAGATTTCCATAACGGATTGCTTCGTGAAGTGGAGTTGCTCCTGAGCTGTCCTGAACTGTTGTATCTGCTTTGTTTGTAAGAAGATATCTGGCAATTGCATTGTGTCCGTAGATTGCACTTAAATGAAGAGAGGTCTGACCATCGTCGAAACGTGCATTAATATTTCTAGAAGAGAGAGCATTCTGGAAATAAGAGAAATCAGTTTCAACTTCTTCTGCACCGCCAATAATTAATTCAGCTGCAATTTCTACACTTGTGTAATCATTAATATTTGAAAAAGCATAATCTAAAGGAGTTTTTCCTTCGTTATCTCTAATGGAAATAGGAAGACCTTTAGAAATAACAGATTTAACTGCTTTTAGATTTTTATTATCAACAAAATAATGAAGAATGGATTTTCCATTTGAATCTGTAATAAGGCCTGTTTTTTCATTAATAAAAATGTCATAGAAAGCTTCGTCTGATTCAAGACCTTTTGTTAAGGCAATTTCACCGTCAGAATTACGGGCAAAAAGAGTCTTATTTGTAACGGCAAGAATTTCTGCTGCATTATAAGCTTTGTATTCAATGGCAAGATGTAACGGTGTTTGACCGCTATAATTCTGAAGTGTAGGATTTGCACCTTTTATAAGAAAGTATGTAACTAAATCTGCATCATCCAACATTGAAGCAAGATGAAGTACAGTGTTACCGTCTTCATCAACTTCATTAATATCTGTTGTAATCTGAAATTTACTTTTGGCTTGATCTATAAGCCCTTGCTTAAGTAATTCCTGCGCAGTTAATTCTTTTTCAACTTTTGGTGTTTCACAACTTGCAAAAAGAATTAATAAAACTAATGGTATAAAAGAAAGTTTTCTATTCATATTCCCCTCTAACACTTATCTATAAAAATTCCACTTCTATGTATTTGTAGTATCGGGAGAAATGGGATTTTGATTTAGTAAAATCGTAGGTTTAAATTAAAGAAAAAATCACAAACTTTCCACAGCGCAGTTACCTAAAATGGCTACCGCAGAAAAAAGCCTTCTCAAAACCGCTAGATATCGTCGCTAGACGCTAAGGGCGGCAAGGAAACGATTGTTTCCGCCCTTAGAGCCTTTTTGA
>JAHAZJ010000129.1 GCA_018385315.1 Treponema sp.
CCATAATAATGATTTGGAAGAAGAATATATTGATTTGATTCCAATTTTAAGAAGCCTTTATATAACTCCAGATGAATTCTTAAAACCGATAAAAAAAGTGGAGGTGAAATATGCCTGATTTACAAAAAATTTCTGATGATGCAGATATGATTGTTTGTGGTTTTGCCTACAAAAAGACAAATGAAGGAATTAGCGTATTTGATTTGAATAATGGAAAAGGGGCTGCTGTTTTTGCAGATGACGGAACTCTTATAGAAACAAGTATGGACGATATAGAGTTGTCTATTGCAAAAAAACACTATCTGGCAAATGCAAAATATATGGAAGTTTAAAATGCCAAAGTATTTTTCTTTTAAAGTTTGTGGATATTATCTTTATTTCACTTCCAAGTGTATCCTGGAAGCAATGCATGTTCATGCTAGCGATTCAAAATTAACAGAAGAAAGTTCTGCAAAATTCTTTGTAAAAGGAAATGGTGATTCTGTTTTGCAAGAAAGAGGCAGATTAAATGACCGGGAAATAAACAAAATTCAAGCCTTTATAAAAGATAATTATCAGGCTATGTACGACAAATGGCAAGAATATAGTAAAACAAGTTTCTATATTGGAAAATAGCTCAATTGTGTTTTTATGAGTCGTATGTTTGCAGAATAATCTGTATTGTGCCATAAAGTCCTGTGCGACGGTCAGCAAAATGTTTTTGTACATGCAGGATAATGTTCTGCGGAGGGCGGGAAAGTGTTGGGCGACGGTTAGGGGAATGTTTTTGTGCGAAGAAGATTTTGATTCAGAAGATGGTTTTATAGACTTTAGTAAATGAACTCTTTTTATTGATGGCAAGGAGAGCAGAAATCAGCTTCTGGAAGATTATTTTACTGAAAAAACAGAATTGGAATATGCAGGAAACGCCTGTCATTTTTGGTTTAAAAAAGATGTTTTTTTGGAAGAAGAATAATTGGTGCATTTTTATTCCATGCTACTTCGTAGCCGTAAATGTCTTCGTCTGTGGCATCAGTCCATGTTAAAAGAACACTTGCGTCTTTGTTTGTAACAGTTAATTCTGTTACATCTGCTGGGCTGTTTGATCGCTTGGAACTTCTACTTCTTGTTGACAACTTGTCATTCCCCAAAAACACTTACAACAAGTAAAAATGCTGTAATGATTTTTCATACATCCTCCAAAGAGTATAATTTTTTATTTTTAATTAATGTTATCACATTTTTTTTCTTGCTGTAGTGAGTAATTACTACTCAATTTTTAGTGAATTGTACGCACATAGTTTTAATGTGTATTTTTTTTTCTGTTGTTTTTCACAAAAATATCGCAGTTTTATAGGTTAAAAAGTCTAAAATATCGCAGTTTTACTAGACAAAAAGCCTAAAATATCGCAGTATATAATTATGAAAAGAGAATCTATAGAAATAACATTGCATGAACAAAAAGAGGAATTTGAAACAAAGAAGAACATGAATGTTTGTTCACGTGCAGAAGAATCTTTAATAAATCTAAATAGTAATTTAGCACAAGTTGTAATTGGCATTAGAAGAAGCGGAAAATCAACTTTGTGTATGAATGTAATAAAAAAATCAAACATAAATTTTGCTTATGTAAATTTTGATGATGAACGATTTTCTTCTGCTAGTTCTGAAGATTTAAATGTTATTCTTGAATGTCTATATAAAATTTACGGTGACTTTAATCATCTATTTTTAGACGAAATACAAAATATTGATTCTTGGCATCTTTTTGTAAACAGACTTTTGCGTTCTGGAATGCATTTACTTATTACTGGTTCAAATGCAAAACTTTTAAGTGGAGAATTAGCCACACATCTTACAGGTCGATATATTCAAACTGAATTATTTCCTTTTTCTTTTAAAGAATATTGCCAGTACAAAAAAATTAACACTTCTTATTCAACAACAAAAGAAAAAGGTCTTTTACAAGCGGTTTTTGAGGAATATCTTAAAGATGGTGGTTTTCCTGAACTACTAGAAGAAAATAGAAAACAAACTTATATAAATACACTTGTTAATAATATTCTACAAAATGATATTGAAAACCGTTATTCTATAAAATATAAAGTTGCCTTTGAACAACTTGCACATCATCTTTTAAACAATGCTCCTTCTACAATGAATTATAAAGACTTACAAAATACCTTTGGGTTTAAGTCAGACCATACAGTTGAAAACTATGTAAATTATTGTAAAAATGCCTATCTAATTTGTGATTTGCATAAATATTCTGCAAAAAGTAAAATTAGAATTCGTGATGAAAAAACATATACAGTTGATGTTGCTCTTATGAATAATAGACAAAATGCTTTTGCAGGAGAAAATTTTGGTTGGAGGCTTGAAACAATTATATACATTGAATTACTCCGACGATACAAAAACCAAGGATATGATATTTACTATTATAGCGAAACTTCTGGCGAATGTGATTTTGTTATTTGCCAAGGTAAAACAGTTTATCAATTAATACAAGTTAGTTATGATATATCTTCACCCAAAACATTAAAACGAGAAATAAACGGACTTTTACTTGCATCAAAAAAAACAGGTTGTACAAATCTTTTGTTAATAACAAACCATGATGATTATTCTATTACAAAGGAAAATCAAAATATTTCTGTAATAAGTGCGTATAGTTGGCTTGTGAATTTTCAAAACTAAAAAAACTGTGCGTTCAACGCA
>JAHAZJ010000130.1 GCA_018385315.1 Treponema sp.
ATTTTCAATGTAGATGATTATGATATTAACCAATTAGATGGATTATATTTTCTTGATTATCAAGGGCAAAAACATCCTATTGCAATTATTGTTTTAGCAATAAAGTGGCTATTTATTGCAGAAGATATTTCTTACTGGAATTGGTCTGGTAGAAATAAATTTATGGATTACTTGAAATCAAACAATCTTGCATAAGGAGTCTTAAATTTCAATTAAACCTTATTATCGTTCAGAAAATAAAGATTTTACTCTAGCAAAGGGAAACTGTCTGAAACTTCTTCCTAACATTAATCATCAATTTAATATGATTTTTGCTGACCCACCTTACTTTCTTTCCAATGGGGGAATATCTGTTCAAAGCGGTAAACAAGTCAGTGTTAACAAAGGCGATTGGGATAAATCACAGGGCTTCGAAAAAGATAATGAGTTTAATCGCCAGTGGCTAAATCTTTGTCGTGAGAGACTTACTGAAGATGGAACAATCTGGATTTCTGGAACATACCACAATATTTTTTCAGTAGCACAAATGCTTAACGAATTGGGGTTTCGCATTCTAAATTGCATTACCTGGGCTAAAACTAATCCACCTCCAAATCTTTCATGCAAATTTTTTACTCACTCTACAGAATTTATTCTTTGGGCTAGAAAAAATAAAAAAGTAACTCACTATTATAATTATGAACTAATGAAAGAAATTAATGGTGGAACTCAAATGCGTGATTTGTGGAGTTTGCCTGCAATTGCAAAATGGGAAAAGTCCTGTGGAAAACATCCAACTCAAAAACCACTTCCTCTTCTTGCCAGAATCATTCTTGCCTCTACAAAAGAAAATGACTGGATTCTAGACCCATTTTGCGGTAGTAGTACAACAGGCATTGCAGCTAGTTTACTGAATCGTAGATTCTTAGGATTAGACCAAGAAGAATCTTTTCTCGAACTGTCAAAAAAACGTAGAGAAGAAATTAATAATCCTGCTATTAGATACGAATATCGTGAAAAAATCATGAAGTATTCAGATAAACCTTTAACAGGTATTCTTGAAGTTCATGAAGATGTTCCGTATTATGGACCAGATTTACCAATAGTAAAATAAATTAAAATTTGAAGGAAAATATGGAAAATAAAGTTTATTCGGATCAATTTGGTACACAAGATATGTCCGGTTGGTTAGGAGAAAAAACAGAATACGTTATAGAAGCATTACTTAGATTACATAAAGAAATAGATGAAATAAATAAGGAACCAGAAAACCCTTATGCTTATGAAGAACCTAAAGAGACCAAAGAAGAAAAAGTAAAGAAAACAATTGAAAATACACTTTTTGATTTAACCAAAATATATAGTTTTGCACTTGGTGGAGATTGGGAATGTAATGACAATGATTTTATTCTAAAAAACGGTCTGGAGAAACTAAAAGTAAAATATGGTCTTATAGAAGAAACGTCCGAACATCATGAAGTAATAAATTTTGTACAAAAGGCTTCTAATCTTATTCAGGGAGAAAGATATCCTAATAGAACTCTTTTTTATGATGCTCTATTACCAATGGTCGGTAAAGATAAACTTTTTGATGATTTAGATAATGAATTAGAACTAGTTCGTGATGGTCAGAAATCGTGGGAATCATTTGTTATTTTTGCAAAAGATATAATTCAACAAATAAAGGAAAAATATCAAGATAGTTAGAGTCTATACCTCTGCGGATATTTTAAAAGTTTAAGTTGTGACTTTATTAAGATAAGAAAAGCTATTTGTTCATAAAATTATTGTAAATAGTCCGAATTTCGAGTTTAATTGGGAATTTACAAAAAAAAAACGTAAATCTTTAAAATTTTAATTACCAAAAAAATCAAAAAGAGTTACGCTTATGTATGAACAAATTTACACCTTAACCAGCATGTTTTTCAAGAGTCTTAAAGGAGATTAAGTCTTGAGCAGCTTGTCGCGCTGAACATCTACAGATTTCATTTTAAAACGGGAGATCTGAAAAATTATCATAAAATGATAAAAGAACTGATGAGTGACAAAGTTCCAAATCTCCCGAATTATGAAAATTTCATGAAGGCAACAAACAAATCGACTGTATTCATCCTTGCATTTATAAACTTTTTGACGGAAATGAACAGAAAAAAGAATCCGAAATACATTACATGGATTCTACACCGATAACAGTCTGCATGAATCATAAAATTTACTCTCACAAAGTAACAAAGGGCATTGCAAGAAGAAGTAAATCGACAAAAGGCTGGTGGTACGGATTCAAAATAAGTGGAATCTGCAATGAACAGGGCGATTTTGAAAACATCATTTTCAGTTATGCAAATATTGCTGACTGTAAAATTGCAGAAAAGCTTGCAGAAGTTGTAAAGGGGACAATATTTGCGGATGCAGAATATTTACAGAAAAAAGATGCCTTAAAACGAATGGAAGAAAAGGGAATCAAATTTGAAGCTGCTCCAAATGTTCCGGCACTTTTTCTATAGCATTGTAGCTTATATGATTAACCGCAATCTGGACTT
>JAHAZJ010000019.1 GCA_018385315.1 Treponema sp.
CGAGGAGGAGGCTATTATTCATATAGTGATAATTGTACTGTTATTTATCGTGAATATGATGATGCTTACGAGAAATACAATACTCTTGGTTTCCGTGTTTGCCGTAGTCTTTAATTAAAAAAAAACGTGTTCTGCCAAAAAGCTATATAAAACAGCCTGGAGCAGAACACGTAGATTTCATCTAAAAAAACTCTTCGTTTCGGATTTTCCAACCAGTTGTTTTCCCGCATAATTTTTATAAATCACTTGACCTTCTGAATGATCATAATCCACTAAAGATTCCAGAAATAAGAATGGGGAATTAATGTAAGATTATATTGTGATATTATAGACAGAAAAATCATCTTTTTTTCATCTCACGCTTTTGTTTTATTGAGTAAATATTATGTCATAATTGGCGCTGAGTAAATTTACGGGAAGTAGAGTATAGACATGGAATGGAACATACACAATTCCACCAAAATACTACTTTTTACCACTTGTTATTTTGATTTTCAACGCAGATAATGAAACTGTCGGTTACGTAATTTGATAAATCATCATGACAAGGAGTGTGAGATTTATGATTTTGGAGTTTATTTTATCTTTAGTTGTTATTGGTTTTTCAATTCTTCTTGAAGTTCTTACTAGTGGTGGAGCAATTGGGGGAGTTTTTGATTTTACAGATTTTTTCTGTCCCTTTGCTGTTTTAATTGCTGTGATTTTACTTTCGGGAAACTGGAAAAATTTTAAGCTGATTTTCTGTAAAAAAGAAAAACTGGCAGCTGCTGATTTGAATGAATTACGCAGAACAGAATCTGGTTTAGATTTATGTATAAAAACCTGGAAATATGTATGTTTTATTTTTCCATTAATTGGTTTAATTCACTATTTTGCAGTTTACAATGAATATGTTGTGAATCATAAAAATTCATCATGGCCAGATTTTGCTGTAATAATTCTTCCTGTTTTTTATCTTTGTGTTCTTAATCTATTGTTTTTGACTCTTAAACAAAAAGTTTCAAATGCTGAGATTTTGTACATGGCAGAGGATTCTTTTGAAGAAAAAATTCCAACGGAAAAAAGGAAAGGTATAAGATTTGCTGGTGTGATTTGTGGAATCCTGCTGCTAATTGCTGGTACAATATTAATATTATATGAAAATGTGTACAGAATTTATGGCACTAATTCTGCAGGGGTTTATATTGATATGCCTTCAGCAATCATAGTTATTTTTCCTGCGTTTATGCTGCTTGCTGTTTCTGGAAGTTTCAAAACTTTCTTTGCTTCCATAAAGGCGGCTTTCATAAATAGAAAATTGAATGTTACAGAAAAATCTCTTTATCTTGGAAATATCAGGTTTTTGCAGAAAGTGTTCATGCTCATTGGCATCAGTTCAACTTTAACGGGCTGGATAGCAATGCTTTTCAATCTGGAAAATGCAGCAGATCTTGCTCCAAATCTTTCAGTAAGTATTATCACTATATTTTATGCAGTTCTGCTGAATCTTTGTCTGTTACCTTTGGAAATTAAAATTAATTATTTGGCAGAAATCAGAGAATAGCATATGGTTCTGGATTTACTATTTGTACTTTTATGTCTTGGAGTTTTGCTACTGCTGAGTTTAAGGCATAAGAACTTTCTTTATTATTTTGCTCAAAATGCTTTTGCTGCAGGACTTTTTGTAACTGTTATTCAGATGATTATCCTGCTTTCAAAACTGGAAGTTCTGCTGGTAAAATCGGACGAACTGTCTCGAATCTCTCTTATTCCTTTTGTGACAATGTTTCTGATTCGATTCAGGCCTCTGTTATTTGGATTACTTCTTAGCCTAGGAGGAAAATTTACTGAAAAAATTTTCTTTCCAAAAAATATGCAGGAAAAGAATGAAAAGGTAGATTGCAATAGTGGACTTGCCGAAAAAGTAAAAATGCTTTCCCGACGTGAACTGGAGGTCGCTCGCCTTGGTGCAAAAGGATATACCAATGCTCAAATCGCACAGGAGCTTTATATTAGTGTAGACACAGTAAAAAAGCATATGTACGTTATTTTTGAAAAATTGGAAATTGAATCAAGAAAGGATTTGAAAAGTTTTTTTTCATGATTAAATCGCGACATTAATGTATTTTTTTTCAACGCTATTGTAGAATATTAAATTAAGGAAGAAAAAGAATGCCAAAATATATGAGAATTCAGGGCAGGGAAATTGCCTTTAAAACAGGAAAACCAGCTGGACTTTTTGCACTTTGCTGGCGACGTATTCGTGACGGGATTTTTTCTGCGGAGGATAAAGCGGCTTTTCGTACTGAAGATAAATGGTTTCGGGAAAAATTGCCAATTCCACCTTTTTACGAAGATGACTTTAGGGGTGAAGTTACACCAATTACCTGGTTCAAAATTGACCAAGTTTTATGCCAATGGAAAAACTTCAAAATTATTATGACTGGGGTTTTTTAATGTATGGTCTTTTTGAAGACGACAAATTGGCGGGTTATGTTTCACTGGCTAAGCAGCCTGAAGGTCATTATGACTTGAACAATCTTGCAGTTCTGCCGGAAAAACGTCACTGCGCTTATGGTGGTCGTCTTGTAGATTTTTGTAAACAGAAGGTAAAAGAGCTTGGGGCTGACAAAATTCGTATTGGAATAATAGAAGAAAGCTGGATTATCAAAAACTTTTACGAATACCACGGTTTTGTTCATATTGGAATTGAAAAGTATGATCACCAGCCATTTACTGTTGGCAGGATGGAATGGACTGTAAAATGAAATCAGTGTCCGGACTGTCTTATTACCCGGAGCCCAATATTATTATTGTGTAAATCCCCTATTGTTGAAGCTATATAAGAATATTGAATTTATATAGGAAAAAATATAAAATGTTTCCTAAAA
>JAHAZJ010000134.1 GCA_018385315.1 Treponema sp.
TTAGTGTTTTTTATTAAAGATTGTAAATCTGATTTATTATTTTCGAGATTATCAATAATAGAAAATATATTGTTAACAGATTCTATAATTCTTTTTTGCTCAGAGTATGATGGAAGAGGAAACAAAAAGTTTTTGAAAATATCAAAAGGAGGAATATTTTTAATTGCTGTTCCTTTTCCATTATTAGCCGATTCTTCTTTAAGAATATGATCAAAGAACATAAGAAAATAATCTGTATTAATCAAACTAGTTATTTTCATCTTCATTAACGCTTGATTAATAATTCCTTGTTCAATGTTATCTGGTAAAATATATGTTTCACCAATTGTTCCGGCACAACTTACAAGTATATCTCCTGGAAAAACTTCAAAACTTTGCATTTGTGATTCAAAATAATCACGAGTAATGTAATATTCACCTAATGAGTGGTCTTTTTGAATTGCGTTTTTTTGTTCATAAACCTTAACGGTATTTTCCGATTTAGGAACAAACATTGATTTAGTAAGAGAACTTCCAAATGGGCCTTTTTTATACTCACCAATATTTCGTAATCTACACCAAGCCCACCCCTCCGGTACTTCAAACGGAATCTCATCTTCTATATCTTTTACCGTTCCATCTGCGAACTGCTCATAATGCCGTTTATGTCGTGTTCCTGAGGAACACTTACCGAGTTTGTCTTCGTCAAACTCGCACTCTTTTGTGAATATAAAAGAATCCTTTTTGTCAGCTTTTAGTTCGCCACGCCTGCCGGCGGGCAGGCCTTTTTTGATTTTTTCGGCTTTTTCTGCTCTGATTTTTTCGAGCAAAACGGTTGCACTTTCCCAATTCTCAGGTTTATCAACAACTTCATTTTTGAACCATTCTCTCCCGCAGCCAGATTTTAGATACTTTTCCCTTTCTATGGCAGATTTTTCACTATAATGAATCTCCCAATAAAATAATTGCTTCGGCTTATGAGTTTTTGTCCATTCTGCACCAATTCCAGCACAATGTTGCTTATATCTTTTTATTAAATCAGTTGTAAATCCTTTATAAAATGAGCCGTCAACACATTCAATAACATATACAAACCATTGTCCTTCTTTTTCAGCAGGGATATTTTCAAGGGATTTGCCTGCCTGCCGGTAGGCAGGAGGAACAAGTTTTCCGTGGATTGCGAGGTCTAATACTTTCTGTCGTAGTGCTTTTGTGTTCATTAGTCTACATCTCCAGTTTCATTTTCTTTTTTTCTGTTAGTAATTATCAGAAGTATTGTCAAGAAAAAGTTTTATTCGCTGTTGCAAAAGCTCTTTATTCGGTAAATGTAATTTATATTCTGCAACCATAGTAGGTGAAAGACTACGGCTAAGAGCGTACTCCACCACATCATCGTCTTTATCGCGGCATAAAAGGATTCCGATACTCGGATTTTCTTTTGGCTTTTTTACGTCTCTGTCTAATGCTTCAAGATAAAAGTTTAATTGCCCCAAATGTTCTGGTTCAAATTTGCCGGTTTTCAATTCAAATGCAACCAAACACTGTAATTCCCTGTGATAAAAAAGTAAATCCACAAAAAAATCCGTATTACCGACTTGAAGCCTGTATTCTTCATCTATAAAAATAAAGTCTTTGCCTAGTTCTAATATAAATTGTTTCATGTTGCGGACAAGAGCTTTTCTTAAATCTTTTTCATCGTGTTTTTGCGGTAATCCTAAGAATTCCAATGTATATGAATCTTTGAAAATCTCTTTTGCATTCGGAACAATTTCTTTTACTACCGGAGAAACAATCAGATTATTGTCTGCTATGGTCTCAAAAAGTCTTGAATCAATTTGTCTGTTTAATTCTCTGACGCTGTAGTGCTCTTTTATTGTCTTTTGAATATAAAAAGCCCTTTCTTCGCTCGTTTTGCATCTTGAAAATATCTGCAAATTCTGCGACCAGGACAATTCTCTCAACAGCGTTGAGAGTTTTTCATCATCTTTGTAAGTTTCATAAAACTGTTTCATTCTCCAAAGATTTTTATCTGAAAAACCTTTGGACTCAGGCTGTGCTTTTTCAATATATTCTGAAAGCTCTTTTACAACTCCTTTTCCCCATTTCGAAGCAGTCACTCTTTCGCTTATATATTTTCCAAGAGAAAAATACAAGTCAATCAAAGTTCTGTTTACTGATGAATATGCCTTTATATGTGCATTTTTTATCATCAAAACTACATTCTCAAAATCTTTTTCCCATTCCTCAGACAAATCGTATGGAGTTTCTATATTTACTGAGTTATTTTGCCGTAATGCTTTTGTGTTCATCTAATTATTCCTCAATTCCTGAAAGTAAACCTGCAAGCTGATTGATTGCATTATTAATATTCTGTCCTTTCTCTTGGATTGTAGAGAATAATTCTTTAAGGGTTACATCTTCTAAATCATCTTTGTCTTTTATCCATGAGATATCAAGACTGGTTTTATCTCTTTCAAGTAATTCATCAACATTATATTTACGCCAGCGACCTGTAGGATTTTCTTCGCTCCAGGTCTCTTTTCTGTCTTCCATGTGTCCGGCACAATAGCAGTTTACAAAATCATCAAGGTCAGAACGCTTCAAAGGTTTTGTAGCAAGAGTATGTTTAATTCCAGTACGGTAATCATAGTACCAGGTTTCTTTTGTTGGACTTCCTTTTTCAAAGAA
>JAHAZJ010000020.1 GCA_018385315.1 Treponema sp.
ACTTTTGGCAGAATTTTTCCACAAAGTACAGAATCAACCAGGGATTCATCTTGTGAGGCATAATTATAGCCTTCTTTTTTTAAACTATTGTTGCTCATAATTATTTTATAGTAATAATTTTTTGTTATATTTTCAATACTTGACACTTTTACATTTTTTGTCATAATAAAGTTATGAATATATTTGAAAAAATTTTTTGCCGTGTTTTTCAAACAGGATTTAAAGTTGCAATTCCTGTTATGCCTTACAGACAGCCTGTAATTATTGATGGGTTTGAAAATCTTCCTTCAATCATAAACAAAGAAAAAGTTCACAAAGGTCTTCTTGTTACTGACCAGTCTATTATGAAACTTGGTCTTACAGATGGGCTTCAGAAAATATTAAAAGATAATAACATTCCTCTTTTCATTTATGATAAAACTGTTCCAAATCCTACAACTCAAAATGTAGAAGATGCACTTTCAATCTACAAAGAAAATAATTGTGATTTTATCATAGGTTTTGGTGGCGGTTCCTCTATGGATTGTGCAAAAGCACTGGGAGTTCGCCTTGCCTATCCTAAAAAAACATTAAGACAGAAAGGTGGTATTCTTAAAGTACTAAAACCCATTCCTCTTTTAATAGCAGTTCCAACTACAGCAGGAACAGGAAGTGAAACAACATTAGCATCCATTATTCGTGATGTGGAAACAAAAGAAAAATATGCCATAATGTCCTTCCCATTAATTCCTCGCTATGCATTACTTGAACCCCAGGTTACAGTAAGTCTACCAAAACACATTACTTCTACAACAGGAATGGATGCACTTACCCATGCAGTAGAAGCCTTTATTGGAAATTCAACAACAAAGAAAACAAGATACTATGCAAAACATGCTGTAAATCTGATTTTTAATAATCTTGATACAGCAGTTTTTACAGGTGATAACATTGAAGCTAGAAAAAATATGCTGAAAGCATCATTCTATGCAGGTTGTGCTTTTACAGTTTCTTATGTAGGATATGTACATGCAATTGCTCACTCCCTTGGTGGTGAATATAACGTTCCTCATGGCCTTGCAAATGCAATAATTCTTCCAATGATTTTAAAAGCATATGGTCATAAAATTGACAAAAAACTTAAAACTCTTGCAATTGAAGCAGGTCTGGCAACTTCAACCACACCCCAGGCAGAAGCAGCTGCCTCATTTATTAAGTCCATTGAAGAAAAAAATAAATCTTACGGCATTGGAACCACAATTCCAGAAATCAAAGCCGAAGATATTTCTCGCCTTGCAAAACATGCGGCAAAAGAAGCAAATCCTTTATATCCTGTTCCAATTTTATGGAATGCAAAAGAGCTGGAACATTTTTATAAGGCATTAAGCCCCGCAGATGAAAGTAGGATGAAACCAGATAGATAAGTTTAAGTTTTTATCACTTATTGTAAAATATATAAAACTAAATAATTATTGGGAAAAAAAGAAAATGACAGAAAAAGAGATTTCAGATTTAGTAAAAGCTCAGAGAGAATATTTTTTCACAAACGAAACATTATCAATTAAATTCCGTAAAGCAGCCTTAAAAAGACTTCAAAAAGCTATTAAATCAAAAGAAGATAAAATTTCTGAAGCATTAAAAAAAGATCTTGGGAAAAGTGCCCATGAAGGTTTTATGTGTGAAACCGGCCTTGTACTTAGCGAAATTTCTTATATGTTAAAAAGAATTAGTCGCTATTCAAGAGCAAAAACTGTTCCAACTCCACTTACAAACTTTCATTCAACAAGCAAAGTAAAGCCTTCTCCCTATGGTGTTACTCTGATTATGAGTCCATGGAACTACCCTTTTCTGCTTACAATTGAACCATTAGTTGATTCCCTTGCAGCTGGAAACACTGCCATTGTAAAACCAAGTGCATATTCTCCAAATACAAGTGCAATTATAGAAACAATCATAAAAGAAACTTTTGAACAAAAATATGTTGCTACAGTTACTGGTGGTCGCGAAGAAAACAAAGCACTCCTTAAAGAAAAATTTGATTATATCTTTTTTACAGGAAGCCAGGCTGTTGGAAAAGAAGTTATGAAAGCTGCAGGTGAACATCTTACTCCGGTTACACTGGAGCTTGGTGGAAAAAGCCCTTGCATTATTCACAAAGATGCAAACATCAAACTGGCTGCAAAACGTCTGGTTTTTGGAAAATATTTAAACTGTGGTCAAACTTGTGTTGCACCAGATTACGTTCTTTGCCATAAGGATATTAAAGAAAAATTTATTGCTGAAGTTAAAAATCAGATTATAAAACAATATGGTGAAAACCCACTTTCTAACCCGGATTACGGCAAAATCATTAATGAAAAGCATTTTAATAGAGTTTCAGGGTTAATCAATAGAGAAAAAATTGTTCATGGTGGTAAAGTAAATGCAGAAACTCAGCAAATTGAACCAACAGTAATGGATAATGTTACTTATGATGATGCTGTAATGCAGGAAGAAATTTTCGGCCCACTTATGCCAGTTCTCACATTTGATTCTATTGAAAAAATCATTGGGGAAATTAATTCAAAACAGTGTCCTCTCGCTCTTTACATTTTCACAAGCTCTTCAAAAATAGCAAATCAGGTTACTTCCCAGTGCCGTTTTGGAGGTGGTTGTGTAAACGATACAGTACTTCATCTTGCAACTAGTTCCATGGGCTTTGGAGGCTGTGGAGAAAGCGGAATGGGTGCTTACCACGGAAAAGCAGGCTTTGATACATTCAGTCATCACAAGAGTATTTTGCATAAATACACATGGATTGATATGCCAATGCGGTATCAACCATACCAGAAAATCTGGGATAACTTAATTCACTTTTTGTTAAAATAAATACAAATATTTTCACAAAAAACATTGACACAATCGGATATATATTGCATTTTACTGTTTAGAAAGAAAATAACTAACAAAACGACCCAACAAAAATAGCTAAGTTTTGGTGAACTTTTTGTCCTGCGTATGTGGGGCTTATCACTTTTAAGATTGAGGTTACTTGAATGAAAGGAAGTCAGGTTACCATTGATCATGTATCCAAAAAATTTGGCGACTTTGTTGCCTTGGATGACATCAACTTTACTATTAAACCAGGTGAGTTCTTCTCTCTCCTTGGTCCTTCTGGATGCGGTAAAACAACTTTACTTCGCATTATTGCAGGGTTTGAATTCCCAGATGATGGTGCAGTTCTCTTTGATGATAAGGATGTAATTCCTCTTCCTCCAGACAAGAGACCTTCCAATACTGTATTCCAAACATACGCTTTATTTCCTCATTTGTCAGTTTATGATAATGTTGCTTTTCCTTTAAAACTTAAAAAAGTTCCAAAAGATGAAATAGACAAGAAAGTAAAAGAATATGTTCATCTTGTACAGCTTGATCAGCACATTAATAAAAAGCCAAATCAGCTTTCTGGTGGTCAAAAACAGCGTGTTGCTATTGCCCGTGCCCTCATTAACGAACCAAAGGTTTTGTTACTTGATGAACCACTTTCGGCATTGGATGCAAAACTCCGTGCAAACCTTTTAATAGACTTAGACAGACTCCACGACCAGATTGGTATTACATTTATTTATGTTACTCACGATCAGAGTGAAGCACTTTCTGTTTCCGACAGAATTGCTGTTATGAACTCCGGTCATGTTTTACAGATTGGAACTCCATACGAAATCTATGAAAGTCCTGCTACACAGTTTGTTGCTCAGTTTATTGGTGAAACAAACCTTTTTGATGCAGAAGTTGTAGATTGTGTTCCTCACAAAGATGCCAACGGAAATGATGACTTTATGGCTACTCTTTCTGTTCCTGAACTTGGTAAACAGGCTCCTCTTGCAACTGATACAGAAGCAACAGCAGCTTTGGATCGTTACATGCAGGTTACAGACTATGAACACACAGACAAAGGCCAGAAAGTAGCATTTACAATCCGTCCAGAAAAAATCCGTATTACTCTTGAACCTCCAGCAACTGGTGGTCGTACAGATGTAAACGTATTCAGTGGCATTGTTGAAGAACCAATTTATTCTGGTTTTCAGTCTAAATTCTATGTAAAACTTGATACTGGAAAAATTATTAAGGTATTCAAACAGCACACAGACTATATGGATGATGGTCCTGTTATTCAGTGGAAAGACAGGGTTTATGTTTCATGGTCGGCAGAAGATGCTTACATTGTTGAGGACATTGAAAAATAATGAAAGATAAATTAAAGAAAAATGATGGAGACAAACTCCTGTCTATAGGTTCATTCTACGGATGGCCAATGGGACTGTGGTTCCTTATTTTCTTTGTAGCACCACTTGTAATTATTTTTATTTACAGTTTTCTTAAAAAAGGAACCTATGGTGGTGTTGAATGGATTTTCTCTTTAAAGGCTTATAAACAGATTTTTAAACCTGAATATGGGCTTATTGTACTGAGAACACTTAAAATCACAATTATTTCCACTCTGATTACAATACTTATTTCTATACCATCTGCTTATGCTATGGCTAGAAGTAAACATCAGACATTTTTTTTGTTCTTAATCATCATTCCCTTCTGGACAAACTCTCTTATCAGAATTTTTGCCTGGATGAGCATTTTGAACAACGATGGTATTTTAAATCAGATTTTAATGTCTCTTCATCTCACAAAGGAATATATCCCATTCCTTTACAACACAAAAGCCGTAATTTTGGTAAGCGTTTACATGTATATTCCATATGCAATCCTTCCAATTTTCACAGCAGTAGACCGTTTCGATTTTTCATTATTGGAAGCCGCACGGGACCTTGGTGCTACAAAACCTGTTGCAATGATTAAAATACTTTTGCCAGGAATTAAAAGCGGTGTTGTTTCTGCATTGATTTTTACCTTTATTCCAATTTTCGGTGCTTATACAGTTCCATTGCTGGTTGGTGGAAAAGATTCATATATGCTGGGAAACATCATTGTTGATCAGGTTCAGAAAACAAGAAACTGGCCTTTAGCATCCACATTCAGTATTTTCATCACAATTATTTCTGTTGCAGGCATTTTGTGGATTACAAAAACAAACAAAAAAGATGCACAACTTAAAAAGAGCACTGCAAAAGAAGAAAATTATGTTTCTGGAGGTACAAAATAATGGCTAGAACTTTAAGTTTATTATTTCATGATGCTATTTTTAACAAAAACAAGCCAACTTCAGAAAATGCACGACATGCAAAACGTTCCTGGAAAAAAAGAGGAAAACATGTTTTTTCTTTCTCAAAATTAGTTTTACTTTTAACAATAATTTTTCTCTTTTTGCCTTTATTTGTAATTACAGCCTATTCTTTTAATGAAAGTAAGGGCGCAGAATTTACAAATTTCAGTCTTGTATGGTACAAGGAGCTTTTCTGCAATTCCGGTGATTTGTGGATGGCTTTGTTTAACAGCTTTATTATTGCAATTACATCTGCTGTAGTTTCAACTTTGCTTGGAACAATGGCTTCTATTGGTATTAACTGGTACAAATTTAAGGGAAAGAAGATGATTCAGACTCTTACATTCCTGCCAATGGTTCTTCCAGAAGTTATTATTGGTATGTCCATGGTAATTTTCTTCAGTGGAATTAAATTGCCATTAGGATTGTTTACAGTATTTGCAGCCCATACAACTTTCTGTCTTCCATTTGTATTCCTTATGGTAAACGCCCGTTTAGATGAATTTGATTATTCCATTGTAGAAGCAGCCCACGACCTGGGAGCAACTGAAGATCAGACAATGTTTAAGGTTGTTGTACCAGCAATTTTTCCAGGCATTCTTTCAGGATTTTTAATGGCAATTACAATGTCTCTGGAAGACTTTGTAATTACATTCTTTGTTTCAGGTCCAGGTTCTACAACATTGCCATTGTACGTATACTCAATGATTCGCTTTGGTGTTTCACCTGTAATTAATTCCTTGTCAGTAATCATGATTTTGGTTACTTGTCTTATTGCCTTCATTTGCCGTAAGGGACTTAAATCCTTTGCCGCATCTCACTAAGAGATTAAGGACGAATAGCTATGAAACGAACAATTTTATTAATGATTGGTGTTGCTATTTTTACAGCCGTTATGCTCAGTCTTCCATCCCTCTTCCAAAAAGACGATGGTATTCTTTATCTTTACAACTGGACATACTACACACCAGATGAAGTTTTAAGACAATTTGAAAAAGAATATAACTGTACAGTAAAAGTAGATACCTATGATTCAAACGAAGTAATGTATGCAAAATTAAAAGCAGGCGCCCAGGGATACGATATTGCATTCCCTTCTCAAGATTTTACATCTTTAATGATAAATCAGGGAATGGTTGAACAGATTGACCATGACAGGTTTCCTAACATTAAATATATAAATCCTGAATGTGAAAAACTCATGACCTTTGATCCAAACATGGAATATCAGGTTCCTTACTATTTTGGAATGGCAGGAATTGCAGTAAACAAGCAGAAAGTAACTGATTACGAAAAGAGCTGGAACATTTTTGCCCGAAAAGATCTTAAAGGTCACATGACAATGATGGATGATATGCGGGAAGTTATTGGAGACGCATTGGCTTACCAGGGTGAATCAGTAAATACAACTGATGTTGCAAAACTAAAAAAAGCAGCAGATTTAATCAATAATGAATGGAAACCTAACCTTGTTAAGTTTGATGCTGAAGGTTTTGGAAAATCATTTGCTGCCGGAGACTTCTGGGTTTGTCAGGGGTATGCAGAAGTTGTTTTTGGTGAAGTTCCAGAAGATAAACAGGATGAAATGATTGATTTCTTTATTCCTCCAGAAGGTGGACCAAGTTATCTTGACTCTATGGTTATTTTAAAAGGAACTAAGCATTATGAAAGAGCAATGGATTTTATAAACTTTATCCATCGTCCAGACATTTATGTTCAGTTTTTGGATTCATTCCAGTTCCCAGGTTATATAAATCTTGAAGCAGAAGCACTTCGTACAACAAAACCAATGTACAAAGCAGAAGAGATGAATAATGGAGAATTAAAGCTGGATATTGGCGAAGATCTTGAAAAATTCAACGACCAATGGGAAACAATCCGCTTTACAGCTGAATAATTTAAAATTTATATTCAACATAACGAACGCGGCCTTCTTTGACCGCGTTTTTTATTTCTTTTTCACGATCACTTAATTTAGATTCTCCGGTTTTTACTTCAATTAAAAGCACTTCATCAACACAATTTTTTTCAGCAAGTCCAGAAAACCCAATAAAATCAATTGGCTTTCCAATAAAACGGGCATCTGCGGGGTTGCAAGGGAAGCCAGGCAAATATGGAGAAACCTGCTCAACCATCTGCCCTCCCAATACTGCTCGGGACCTTTTTATTGCATCTTGTCTTTCCTTTTTAAGCAGCAAATTAAACTTAAAACGCTGAACCATCAAAATCACAAATAATAAAAATACCAAACTTAGCAAAATTAAAACAACCCACTGACTATTTAAAAATTCATCCAAAATCAAACCTCACAAAAAATAATTAAAATAAATTATATCACAATAAATTAATCAATATTTTACATTTCTAATATTTCCTTTTTAATTTGTCTATTCCCGTTACAAACAAACAATAAAAATGTTTTCTATATATACCGATAATAAATCAGAGGATTTTATGAAAAAATTATTATCTTTAGCAATTACCCTTTTTGTTTCTTCTACCCTTTTATTTTCACAAGAAGAGGAAGGTGTTCTTTTTGAATTTAAACAGATAAAAGGCGATGCCAGCAGCTACATTTCTACAGTTCAGGAAGATGCATATTTTAATGGAATACTAAATAATCATGCAGAAATCATAAATCGTATTTCCACCACAGTGGATGAGGTTTCAGAAGATGGAACTGCAACTCTCCATACAATCTATATGACCACAAACAACACACTTCTTACAGGGTCAAATAATAACCTTTCATGGGGAGAAGAATCAGATGTAACAGTTCAGCGTAAAAAAACAGGGGAACTTGTTATATCAAATGATTCATTTATGCCAACCGTTCGTAATGTTCCAGTTTTTCCATCAGTTACCCGTAAACCTGGAGAAACATGGACTGCAAAAGGAGAAGAAGTTCATGATGTAAGAAAACTTTTTAATATGAACACTCCAATTGTTATTCCTTTTGTCGCTACATATAAATATATCGGTGATAAAGTCATTGATGACCGAACCTTCAACGTAATAGAAATTTATTATGAATTCTATCAAAAAAATTCTGCTGCAAATATAAGAGCTGGAAGTCTTTATGCAGAAACAACAGGCTACTCACAGCAAACACTTTATTGGGACAGTGGAAGAGGACTTCTTGATCACTACAACGAGGAATTTAAAATCCAAATGAAAGATGTTTATGGCAATAAATACCTCTTTTTTGGAACTGCACATTCTGAAATAACAGAATTTCAAACTGTCAGCGATGATGACACCCTTGCTTCTGTACAAAACACTGTAGAAAGCTTAAATCTTAAAAATATTAACGTAAAAAAAGGCGAAAAAGGATTAACAATCAGTATTGAAAATATTCAGTTTGAACCAGATTCAGATATTCTTTTAGACTCAGAAAAGGATAAAATTAAATTAATTTCTGAAATTCTTGCACAGTATCCTAACGACCTTTTAATTACAGGACACTGCGCAGAAAGAGGAACAGTATCAGCTCGTCAGCAATTATCGGAAGATAGAGCTGTTAGTGTTGCAAAATATTTAATCAAACTAGGTATTCGGGATGAATATCACATTTTCACCCAAGGCAAAGGTTCAACTGAACCAATTGCAACAAACAATACAGAAGAAGGTCGAAGCAAAAACCGTCGTGTTGAAATCACAATCATGGATAAATAGGCTTTAGTTTTCCTTTCCACAAAATATTACATTCGGCAATTTTACCACCTTGTTTTAATTGCCGAACAATATCTACACTATCAGAATTATTCCAAACATTTTTTCCAATATCTTTTAAAAACCTGTTTTTCATTTTTTCTGATACTTCTTCTTCCAATTCTTCTTCAGAAAAATAATTCTTACATCTCTTAACAAGGGAATAAGCCATATCTAAATCAGAAACATATAAGTCTTTTTTTTCTTTTATAAAATACAATCTCTTTTTTAAGCCTTTCAGATTTTTAGCCTCTCGTTCTTTTTCCCTATTCTCACATACATCGCAACCGCTACAATAAGCCTGCTCTCCTCCAAGGGCATCTAATAGAACCTGTCGTCTACATTCCCTTGTTTCTGCAAAATGCTTAATATAAGCTTGCCGGGATTTTTCACCATATAAACCAAAAGTTAAAGAATCGTTTAAACTCCATAACAGAATTGCCTTTGCAACACTTCCATCCCTACCTCC
>JAHAZJ010000135.1 GCA_018385315.1 Treponema sp.
AATGTTGCAACAGCCATTGCAACGACCATAAGTTTTTTTCCAAGTTTCATAATTCTTTAAAACTCCTTGTTTTCTTTTTTTTAAACTCTCTATAAATATAAATAATTTTTAACTCAATTTGTAACAGTTTATATTTTATATAGAAGAAATTCAAGTGAATTAGGAATTAAGAATTAGGAATTAGGAATTAAGAATTAGGAAGGAGGAATTAGGAAGGAGGAATTAGGAAGGAGGAATTAGGAAGGAGGAATTAGGAAGGAGGAATTAAAAAAATAATTCCCGCAGATTACGCAGATAGCGCAGATTTACGCGGATGGGGTTTATGGGGTTTGGTTGCAATTTTAATACTTAATACTTATTTCAAAACACTAAAAAAGTTCTGCGGTCATCAGCGGGATCTGCGTTATCTGCGGGAGAAACTTCCCTGTTTATTGTCCATATATGTATATTGAAATAGTTAAATAATTCTTTTTATTACCACTTCTTTTACCTGTTCTACGGTTTTATCATTAGTAATAAAAACCATATCTTTAATGATAGCCGTTGCACAAAGCCAGAGTTTTAAATCTTCCAGTTGATTATATTTTGTTCTTAATTTTCCATATTCTACAGCAATCCGTTCATCAACATTGATAATATGAAGAAGATGACAAAAATCATTGGCAATATCAATCACACTGTCATAATCAGACTTTGCAGCTTTATACTTTAAAACCATGTGATTCAATTCTCCAACAGTTAGAACTGAAACAAATTTGTTCTCTGTATTATCAAAAAATTCAAACAATTCTGTTTTTCCGTTGAAAAAATCAACTATAACATCTGCATCAATAAGAAAATCCATACTTAATCCTTTTTAAACACATTAAAAAATGCTTTTGCAGTTTTTCCACTGGCAGTGGCTAATATTCTGTCTGCTCGTTCATCCTGAGATTCGTGTATCATGTCGATTATTTCCTGCATGGAAATATTTCTCAATTTTGAATTTACTGTTGAACTATATTTTGCCAGTTGCGTAAATGGAGATTCTTTTTGACTTTCTTCTTTACATGATTCTGAATCAAATTCAAAGTCATAAGGCACAACTTTAAATCTTGTACCATCAGAACGGGTTATAAAGGCCATTCCATCTTTTTTTGCAGAATCTAAAAATGAAGAAAAATTTTGTCTAGCCTGAGAATAAGTCATTACAAGCATTTTATACCTCTCTTTTTTGCAATTGAAATCAATCCTTCATCATAAGATAAAATTGGACATCTATTTCTGATAGCACAATCTAAATAATACATATCATAGGCATAATGATGTTCTTCTGCAGAAAGGCTTAGAGAGTTTTTAAAATCTACCTCAATTAATGTTACAGGTAATACTTTGAATAACTCATAACAATGTATCGCAGCATCAACTGTCATTAACCCTCTTTTAAGACATTTTGAAAGAGAATTTCCAACTTCATAAGGAAGACATTCAGCCGACAGCAATTCATATCCGTTTGATTTTTCCATAACCTCCTTTGCTGTTTCTTCTTGTTTAATCACCGCCATAATGCAGGATGCATCGATAATCAATTGCTTTTTTCTCATATTATTATTGTACAATTGTACATTCTTAAAGTCAATATAAACATACATGAGAATTGACGATTACGATTGAACGTAGAAGGATGTTATAAATTTGCAGTTTTTTAAATACTTTATAAAAGCCTCATGCAAGCTTGTTTCGGTTAGAATAATGCAATTTGCATTGACTTTACCTGCAAAATGATATATATTTGATAGCAGGAGGTAGCAATATGACAAGTTTAAGCATTCGCATGGAAGATGAAACAAAAGCTGGTTTCGACAAATTTTGTGATGAAATAGGGCTTTCTGTTTCCTCGGTGTTCAATATGTTTGCCAAAAAAGTTGTTCGGGAGCAGAGGATTCCTTTTGAAATCAACATGAATCCGTTTTATTCAGAAGAGAATATGAAATTTCTGCGGGAATCAATCGCGCAGGACAAATCTGGCAACACAAAAAGCATTCCAATGAATGAACTGGAAGCAATGGCAGAATCAAAATGAATATAGTTTGGACTCAAAATGCAATGGCAGACTTGACTCAGCTAGTTGAAAACAACCAGCGCAAGATTCTGCTGAAAATCATCAAACTGATAAATGACATACAACGCAACGGTGCCGAAAAGGGACTTGGCAAACCCGAAGCTTTAAAGCACGACCTTTCTGGATATTGGAGCAGGGAAATCACAGATGAAGACCGCCTTGTGTATCGACTGGACGAAAATGGTGATTTACACATAGTTTCCTGCAAAACTCACTATCACAAATAACCCTTTTATCATCCAGCTAATTATCTGGAACGTAAAATCACGGAGGTGGAAAATATGCTATGTGCTAAATATGATTACGATTTAGATATTCAGGTCAAACAGGAAGAAGCCTTCGCTAATGGGGAACAAAAAGGAATAAAAAAAGGTATTTATCAAGAACGTATTGAAACCGCCAAAAGAA